>NZ_JBAKFR010000024.1:0-60643 GCF_053484295.1 Martelella sp. AMO21009 | reverse complement strand
GTCAAATATTCAATAGCTTAAAAGCCATACGCGATTCCCCTGCCCTCAAGGGGGGGAGATTGTAGGCTGATAGGGACGAGAACCACATAAAGGCCCTCGCCGGCCGCGCGTTCATTCACCCCGAAGCCTGCGCCGTCCCGGTCGTGTCGCCGCTCAACACCGCCGTATCAAGCAACGCCGTCAGCGGCAGATGGTCGGAAGCCAGGCGGGCGAGAAGCGAATCATGGGCCGCGAGGTCGGCAACCAGGTCGTCGCGGTTGGCGATGATGCGGTCGAGCGCGAGAACCGGCCAGCGGGCGGGGAAGCTTGCCCTGGGCGGCGGCAGCGCGCCGAAACTGTCCTCGAAGCGGCGCAGCGCCGAACCATTGCCCAGCCGCCATTCGTTCATGTCGCCCATGATTAGCGTCGGGCTTTCCTCACGGTTGCCGAGAAGGCCGATAATGTGGTCCGCCTGCTGGCGGCGCGAGGCGCGGAACAGGCCGAGATGAACGGCGACCACGCGCAGGTGGATACCGCTCTTGAGCTCGATATCGGTCAACAACGCGCCGCGCGGCTCCAGCCCCGGCAGTTTCTCGCGGTGGATATCGCGCACCGCGCCGTCGCGAAACAAAAGCACATTGCCGTGCCAGCCATGGGCCCTGACGCTGGGCTCCGCCGGCACCGCGATCAGGCCGGTTTCGGCCTCGATGCGCTTCAGGTCCAGAAGCCCGGTGCGCTCGCCGAAACGGGTATCGGCCTCCTGCAGCGCGATCAGGTCTGCGCCGATCTCGCGGATCACCTCGAAGGTACGGTCGGGATCGAAACGGCCATCCGTGCCGACGCATTTATGGACATTATAGGTCGCGACCCTCAGCCCCTCGCCCGCTACCGGCACGGCCGAATCCGGGCGCTTTCCGTTTTCACGGAAGGAGCGCAGCACCGCATTGGCAAGGGGAGATTTGATCGGGTTCATGTCTCACACATTTCTGATGAACATGAATATGGGTGTTTTTCAGAGATACGGCAATCCCAGCCACAAAATCCGGTCGCGAAGCCGATAGGGGAACGGCCGCTCCTGCAGCTTGGCGATCGTCACTTCCGTGGAATTGGCTCTGACCGCGCTGATGCGCGCCTGCAGCTCGGCGGCGAACTCCGTGTCGAAGACTTCGAGATCGGTTTCGAAATTCAGGCGCAGCGAGCGCGAGTCGAGATTGGAGGAGCCGAGATAGGACCAGCGCCCATCGATCGTCATCAGCTTGGAGTGGTTGAATGGCCCGTTATCGCGAAAGATCCGGCAGCCGCCCTCCAGAATCTCCTCGAACTGCGCGGTCATGGCCTTGTCGACAAGGCCGAGATTGTTCTTGCCCGGCACGATGATATCGACGGCGACGCCGCGCTTGGCGGCCGTCGCCAGCGCGGACAGAAGGTCCCGGTCGGGCAGGAAATAGGGCGACATGATCATCACGCTTTCCTCGGCAACAGAAAGCGCGCCGATGATCATGCTGTTATTGTTGCCGAGATTGCGGTCCGGTCCGGAGGGCACGACGCGGGCAATGACGCCGTCATGGGTCTCCGGGGCGGAAACCTTCCAGGCTGGCCCCTCAAGCTTTTCACGGGTTTCGAAATACCAGTCGGCGGCCGCCACGGTGAAATAATCGCCGGCGGCCGCGCCACGTAGCATGAAATGGGTATCGTGGGCGGCGTTCGGGCCGGTGAAGGCCGCGCGGATATTCATGCCGCCGGCGAAGACGGTTTCGCCATCGATCACCATGATCTTGCGGTGGGTGCGCAGATTGGCATAGGGCAGCCGCATCTTCAAAAGCACAGCACCATTGAATGTCGCGACCCTGATGCCGCGTTCGCGCAGCAGCGATGTGATGCGCGGGCGCGAATAGCGCGCGCCGATAGAATCGACCAGGATCCGCACCTCGACGCCGCGCTTGACCGCCGCATCGAGACTGTCGACGAACCGGCGGCCGATCTGGTCGGAATCGAAAATATAGGTTTCCATCAGGATCGAGCGCTCAGCCTTGTCGATCGCCTCCAGCATGGCGGCATAGGCGGCGTCGCCGGTTTCCAGCAGGTGGATGACATTGCCATCGGTCGCCGGCATGCCCGTGACGCGGTTGCCGAGGTTCCACATCGCCCCCATGCGCGGGCCGAAGGCGGAAACAATCGCCGCGCGGCCGACATGATGCTCCTTCTCCTCGTTGGCAACGGCATCCGGAATGCTGCCGCGCCGGTCGAGGATCGAGGCCCGGCGCATCCGGTTGATGCCGGCAACGGCATAGATCGCGGCGCCCAGAAGCGGCGACAGCATGATCACGCCGACCCAGCCGATCGCCGCGCGGACCTCGTCCTTGGTCATCGCGGCATGGATCGCCGCCGTCGCGCCGAGGAGGAACGAAATCGCCGCCAGAATATGCGGCCAGTAGTGTTCCAGAAAAGTCTCCATCGGCGGCGGTCCCCTTGATTCCTGCGCCACCGGAAAATGGAGGCGGCTATCCTGCCCGTCAACGTCCCTCCTCCAATCGCCCTGTCACGGGAGATCGGCGGGAGCTATTCCGGGTTCGTCCTCAGCTTATATCAGCAAACGCCGATCAACCATCGCCGGCGAGCAGTTTCGCGGCCGCCGCCCGCGCCTCCGCCGTGACCTTGGCGCCGGCCAGCATGCGGGCGATTTCCTCCTGGCGGGCCTCGGGACCGATCACCTCGACATGGGTGCTGACCGTATCCTTGCCGCGATCGCCCTTGGAGATCAGGAAGTGTCCCTCCGCGCGCGCCGCCACCTGCGGCGCGTGGGTGACGGAGAGCACTTGGACGTTCTCGGCAAGCCGCTTCAGCCGTTGGCCGATGGCGTCAGCCACCGCGCCGCCAACCCCGGTATCGATCTCGTCGAAGACGAGCGTCGGGGCCGAGCCCTTGTCGGCGAGCGCCACCTTCAGCGCCAGAAGGAAACGCGAGAGTTCGCCGCCGGAGGCGACCTTCATGATCGGCCCTGCCCTGGTGCCCGGATTGGTCTGCACCTCGAAGGAGACGGTATCGATGCCCTCCGCGCCGGCCGCCTCGTCATCGGCGGAAACCACGGCGGTGAACCGCGCCCGCTCCAGTTTCAGCGCCGGCAGCTCCGCCATCACCGCGGCGCTCAACTGCTCGCCGGCTACCTGGCGACGCTCCGAAAGCGCGCGTGCCGCGGCAAAATAGGCGGTTTCGGCAGCGGTCACGGCCTCGGTCAACGCCGCAAGCTTCGCCTCGCCGGCATCGAGTTCGTCGAGATCGGCAACCATGCGTTCGGCCAGCGCCGGCAGTTCCGTGACCGGCACATTGTATTTGCGGGCAGCGCCCCGCAGCGCAAACAGCCGCTCCTCGGTAAGCTCCAGTTCCTTCGGGTCGAAGGCCGCACGATTAAGCGCCGCCTCCACCTCCATCTGCGCGCTGGAGAGCTTTTCGAGCGCGGCATCCAGAAGCTCGACCGTCTCTTCCAGCAGGCCCGGCGCCTCGTGCGACTTGCGCTCCAGCCGGCGCACCAGCGAGGCGATCATCGGCACCGGCGAGGCATTGCCGTTTAAGAATTCCAGCGCCTCGGCGATGTCGCCCGCGATCCGCTCGGACTTCATCATGGTCGCGCGTTTTTCGGCCAGCGCATCCTCCTCGCCGTCCACCGGGGAAAGCTCCTGCAACTCATCCACGGAGGCGCGCAAATAGTCCGCCTCACGCATCGCCGCCTCAATATGGGCACGATGCTGTTTCAGCTTGCGCTCCGCGTCCCGCCAGCCGCGGTAGAGACCGGCGACGTGCTCTGCTTCAGCCGTCAGCCCGCCGAAGGCATCGAGCAGAAGGCGGTGGCCGTCGGTATCGATCAGCGCGCGCTCGTCATGCTGGCCGTGGATCTCAACAAGCAGCCGTCCGGCCTGCCGCATCATCTGCACGCTCACCGACTGGTCGTTGATAAAGGCGCGGGTGCGGCCATCGGCCGATTGCATCCGCCGGAAGATCAGGTCGCCATCATCGTCGAGACCGTTTTCGCGCAGATGCAGCCGCACCGGATGATCCATCGGCACGTCGAACACCGCGATCACCTGCCCCGAATCCTGCCCGTGACGCACCAAGGCGCCATCGCCGCGCGCGCCGAGCGCGAGCGAAAGGCTGTCGAGCAGAATGGATTTTCCCGCGCCAGTCTCGCCGGTCAGCACCGAAAGACCCGCGCCGAGGTCAAGCTCCAGCCGCTCGATCAAAACGATGTCCCGAATGGAAAGCTGGACGAGCATGTTTTTCGCGACCTGGCGGATGCGCCGTTTAGCTCGGCGTGGCGTCCGAAACAGCGGAGCCCCGGCCGGCCGATTTCGGTTCAAGCCCCTTGGAATTCAGGAGCTTATACGCACGCGCATACCACGGGCTGTCGGGATAGTTATGCCCGAGCACCCAGGCCGCGTTCTGCGCCTCGGAGACCACGCCCATGGCGTAATAGGCCTCGACAAGGCGCTCCAGCGCTTCCTCGATCTGGTTGGTATCGGAATACTCGTCGACCACCTGATTGAAGCGGGAGATCGCGGCGACATAATCCTTGCGTTCCAGATAGTAGCGGCCGACCTGCATGTCCTTGCCGGCGAGTTGGTCGCGGGCGTAGCGGATCTTGGCGCGGGCGTCACCGACGTAATCGGAGTTCGGATAATTGTCGATCACCTTCTGCATCGCGACGATCGTTTGCTCGGCCGCCGTCTGGTCCTGGGTGACGTCGACGATTTCCTTGGAATAGGCAAGGCCGATCAGATACTGCGCATAAGCCGCATCCTTGGAGTTCGGATAAAGCTGAACATAGCGCGTGCCGGATTTGACCGCCGCCTCGTATTTGCGCGAACGGTATTCCAGATAGGTCTGCATCAGGAGCGCCTGCCGGGCATAGTCGGAAAGCGGGTTCTGGTCCTGCACCGCCTTGAACTTCCGCAGCGCCTCGCTCACCTTGCCGGCATTGATGTTGGCAAGCGCCTCATCATAGACCTGCTGGGGCGGATCGGCCTCATACTGCAGCGTGGTGATGTCGACATCCTTGTCCCGGGAGCAGCCGCCAAGAACGATACCTGCTCCGATAATTATGGCCGCCGGCAGCGCCGCTGCGCGAAACGCTCCCCGTCTTTTCCGGTTCAAAGTATCAGACATTGCTTGTGCCCCAGTTGCGCGTCATACCGACGCATTTCTGTTTCAACCGACGTTTTACGCATATCCCGCTGCCAAGAGCAATCGCAGGCGCGCGAAAAACGCACAAATTAATGGCGCTTCAATAGCGCATTCTTAAGCAGCCCGAAAGGCAGGAAGCGGCCCGAGCGGACAGAGCCAGCAAATGAAAAGGCGGACCGCCGCAAATGCGCCGATCCGCCTGAATATTTTAGCTTTATCCGATAAAACCTCAGGACGCGGGCCCGGCCGCCACCACGTCTTCCTGACGCAGGCGGAATGGCAGCGCGCCCCGCGGCGAAACGATAACGGCAGCGCCGGGCGTTTCGAACAGCTTGCGCACGGCGGCGGCATTCAGCGCGTGACCGCCGCGATAGGAGCGGAAGGCGCCGGCGAAACGCATGCCCATCATCGCCAGATCGCCAACGGCGTCGAGCGTCTTGTGACGAACGAACTCGTTTTCGTAGCGCAGGCCCTCGGCATTGATGACGCGGTCGTCATCGGCGATCACCACCGAGTTTTCGAGCGACGAGCCGAGTGCGAAACCACGCGCCCACATCGGCTCGACGTCACGCATAAAGCCGAAGGTGCGCGCGCCGGAAAGTTCCCTGCGGAAGGTATCGGCGTTCATGTCGCCGGCCCATTTCTGGCGGCCGATGACCGGCGTCTCGAAATCGATCTCGACGTCGAAACGGGTGCCGTCATAAGGCGAGAACTCGGCCCAGCCGGCGCCGCTTTCAACGCGCACCGTCTTGGCAACCTTGATATAGCTGCGCTGCCTGGAAAGCTTGACGATGCCCACCTCATCCAGCGCGTCGACGAAAACCCGCGAACTGCCATCCATGATCGGCATTTCTGCGCCGTCAACGGAGATGACGAGATTGTCGATGCCAAGCGCGTAGATCGCGGCCATCAGGTGCTCGATCGTGGCGATCCATTCGCCCGGATGCGTGCCGAGAACGGTGCAGAGCGCGGTCGGGCCGACATTGTCGGCGACAGCCTTGAAGCTACTGATGCGCTTGCCGTTTTCGTAGCGTTCGAACAGGATGCCCTGATCGGCCTCGCCCGGCTGCAGGACAATCGTCGCCGGCTTGCCCGAATGCACGCCGATCCCCGAAATCCTGACGGAGTTCGAGATGGTCGTCTGCAATCCGAAAATACCTGTCGACATGATCATGTCCCTACTCAACTGAATTGCGACCCTGCCTTATCAACGCCAAATACCGTGTTCAGGTTGCGCGGCGACCTCCAGAGGACGGCGTGCGCATGGCGTGCGGCGAGTCGATGCCTTGCATGTAGTTACGCATACGTCCGCACGATTCCAAATCACTGTTTCTTTCGTAATGTTACGAAACACATAAAAACCCGGCCGCGCGGGCGGCCGGGTTCGTTGTGCGAGAAGGTTTTCAAAAAGACGGTTACCGGTCCCCTAACGAATGGGGACCGATCGAGATTCAGTTCGCCTGACGACGCAGGAAGGCGGGGATATCGAACTGATCGTCATCCTGACGGGCCGGCTGCGCTTCGGCACGGCGCGGCGCGTAGGGGTTCTGCTGCGGCTGAGCCGGCTGCGCGGGTTCGCGACGAGCCGCCGACTCCTCGTGATGGCCCTCGAAGCTTTCGTCGCCGCGGCCAAGCGTGTTGGAAAGGCGCTTGAACAGGCCCTTCGGTCCGCGCTCTTCATGCTCCTGACGACGGCTTGCGCTCATTTCGCCCTGAACCACCGGCGGAAAGTCGGAGACTTCCGGCATGCGGCGCGGCTCGGCCATCTGCGGGCGAGCTGCCTGCGGCGCGGCCTGACGCGGAGCCTGAGCGGAGAAGATCTGGCTCTTCGGCTGCATCTGCGGGGCCTCGGCGCGCGGCTGCGGCTTTGCCTGCTGCGGCTGATGGCTCATCGCCATCTGCAGCTCGCGTTCCATTTCAGCTTCGGCGGAACGGATCGTTTCGGCGATCGGGTCCTGGCGCGGCTGGGGGGCTGCAGGCTGAGCCGGCTGGCTCGGCTGGGCGTTGCTGGAGCGGATTTCCGGCGCGCGGGTCTCGCGGCGCGGTTCCGGCGCATCCTCGTCGCCGTGGTTGATCGAACGGTCGATGCCGGTGGCGACGACGGAGACGCGGATGATGCCTTCCAGTTCCTCGTCGAAGGTGGCGCCGAGAATGATGTTGGCGTCCGGATCGACTTCTTCTCGAATACGCGTTGCAGCCTCATCGACTTCGAACAGCGTGAGGTCACGGCCACCGGTGATCGAGATCAGCAGGCCCTGAGCGCCGCGCATCGAGGTTTCGTCGAGCAGCGGATTGGCGATCGCGGCTTCGGCGGCCTGCATTGCACGGCCTTCGCCGGATGCCTCGCCCGTGCCCATCATGGCGCGACCCATCTCGCGCATCACCGAACGGACGTCGGCGAAGTCGAGGTTGATCAGGCCTTCCTTGACCATCAGGTCGGTGATGCAGGCAACGCCCGAATAGAGCACCTGGTCGGCCATCGCGAAGGCGTCGGCGAAGGTGGTCTTGTCATTGGCGATCCGGAACAGGTTCTGGTTCGGAATGACGATCAGCGTGTCGACCGACTTCTGCAGTTCCTCTATTCCGGCGTCAGCGAGACGCATGCGGCGCTGGCCTTCGAACTGGAACGGCTTGGTGACGACGCCGACGGTCAGGATGCCCTTGTTGCGGGCGGCCTGTGCGACGATCGGAGCAGCGCCCGTGCCGGTTCCGCCGCCCATGCCGGCGGTGACGAAGCACATATGGGTGTTGTTGAGGTGATCGATGATCTCATCGATGCACTCTTCGGCAGCCGCGCGGCCGACTTCCGGCTGCGAGCCGGCGCCGAGACCTTCGGTGACGCCGACGCCAAGCTGGATGACGCGTTCGGCCTTGGTCATGGTCAGCGCCTGGGCATCGGTGTTGGCGACAACGAAGTCGACGCCCTGGAGGCCCGCGGTGATCATGTTGTTGACGGCGTTGCCGCCGCCGCCGCCGACACCGAAAACGGTGATGCGCGGCTTCAGTTCAGTAATATCTGGCTTCTGCAGCGTGATAGTCATGAGTTTCGTTCCTTCTCGCTATGGCCGTACCGCCTAGCCGGCCAATCTCTGGTGTTCGTTAAAAACTTTCCCTGAACCACTGGCCGACGCGTGCTAGGCGTCCGCCACCCGACGACAGAAAGCCCCGCTGCTCGCTGCCATAGGTTTCGCTCTCCGCAAGCTGCGGATAGATCAGAAGGCCCGCGGCCGTCGAAAACGACGGCCCCTTGGCCGGAAGCGGCAGACCGGAAACGCCCATCGGACGACCGATGCGGACATTCCTGCTCAGGATCCGCCGCGACAATTCACTGAGGCCGATCAACTGGCTTGCGCCGCCGGTCAGCACCACCCGCTTTCCGACAACCGCCGAAAAGCCCGAAAGCTGGATCCGGTCGCGGATCAGTTCCAGCGTTTCCTCGATCCGCGCCCTGACGATCTTCGAAAGCAGCGCCTTCGAAACCTGACGGGGCTGGTCGTGATCATCCTCGCCGATGGAGGGCACCGCGATCATCTCGCGCTCATCGGCGCTGGAGGTGATCGTCGAACCGTGCACGCATTTCAACCGCTCGGCGTCTTCCATCCGGGTCGAAAGACCGCGGGCCAGATCGGTCGTCACGTGATGGCCGCCGAGACTGATCGCATCGGTATGAACAAGCCGGCCTTCGGAGAAGACCGAGATCGACGTGGTGCCGGCGCCCATGTCGATCGCCGCGCAGCCGAGTTCGACTTCATCGTCCACCAGAGCGGCAAGACCGCTGGCGTAGGGGGTCGCCACCATGCGCTCCACGGAGAGATGCGCGCGGTTGACGCAGAGTTCGAGATTGCGCAGCGCCAGCCGTTCCGCCGTCACCACATGCAGGTCGACGCCGAGCGTCTCGCCATACATGCCGAGCGGATCGCGGATGCCGCGCTCGCCGTCGAGCGTGAAGCCGGCGGGCAGCGAGTGCAGCACCTGCCGCTCCTCGTTGATCGAGCGGCGGGAGACGGCGGACAGGACGCGGCGAAGATCGGAGGAGTCCACGTCCTGCCCGCCAAGGTCGATCGCCGCGGTATAGGTATCGCTCTTCAGGCGACCGGCCGAAACATTGACGATCAGGCTGTCGATGGTGATGCCGGCCATGCTTTCGGCCGCGTCCACCGCAAGCCGGACCACATGTTCCGCCGCATCCAGATTGACGATCACGCCGCTCTTGATGCCCTGCGAACGCTGATGGCCGATGCCGATGATCTCGATATTGTGGGTGCGGCCCGGCAGGATCTGGCTCTCCTCACGCGGGGTCAACCGCGCGATCATGCAGACCACCTTGGAGGAGCCGACATCGAGAACGCTGACGATATGCGTCTTCTTGGCCGAAAGAGGCTTGGCGCGACTGAAGCCGGACGAGCGGAACAGAGTCAAAGTCGCCTCCCCTTGTTCTTGAATGTCTTCTGCAGCGCTTCCGTGGCCTCAGTGCGGCGCTCCATGGCGTCGGGCGTCAGCTGGATCGCGACCCGGTCGTCGAGACGAAGGTCGACGGCGGCGATTTCGCGCTCGAGGATGGAGCGTTCGGCCTCAAGCTTGCGCAGGCGAACCAGCGCCGCATCGCTGCCTTTTTCCGGCAGCTTCACGATCATGCCATTGTCGAGATAGAGGTCCCAGCGGCGTTCATCGACGCGCTTGAAGGCGCGCACGCGCTCGGAAAGCTCCGGCCATTCCTGCATCAGGTCCTCGACATCCTTGGCCGCGACATTGCCGCCCTGGCCAAGCACCAGCGGCAGGCGGCGGAATTTCGGCGCGCTCAGCGGACCGATGATATTGCCGTCACGCTCGACCATCAGAAGCCGACCGTCTTCCTGCTGCCACAGCGCATAGGGAACGCGCTCCTTCAGCGAAATCTTGAGCGTCGAGGGATAGACCTTGCGGATATCGGCATCGGCGACCCAGGGGAGATTCAAAAGCTGGCCGCGCGCCATCTGGATATCGACGCCCTGCAGCGAATAGGCGCCCTCAAGGCCGAGGCTCTGCAGGACCACGATTTCCGAGGTCTCGCTATTGCCCGAAATCTCGATATCCTCCACCGCGAAGCCGGAGAGCTGGAAGGCGGCGCGGCGCACGAGATCACCCTTGCCGGCCACGATCACGGCGTTGGCGCCGACGGCGGCGAAAAACACCAGCGCGGCGGCGCTGCCGATATGTCTGGGAGCGCCGGTGCGACCGGTGAAGATGCCGGTCGTGGCGCGCACCAGACGGCGGAAAGGACGCGGCAATACGCCCGCGCGGCTGCCCTGAGCCATGCGATCGCTTACCCCGCTATCATCCCTTCCAGTCTTCAACGCAAACACGAAGCGTCCTCCACCATCCAACGGAGAAAAGCACCAAAACTCATACCGGCTTCCGCCGCCATTTCAGGAACCAGGGAGGTGGGGGTCATGCCGGGCTGGGTATTGATTTCCAGCCAGATCAGCCCGTCCTCGCCCCTCTCCTCATCAAACCGGAAATCCGAACGGCTGACGCCGCGGCATCCCATGATCTGATGCGCCTGAACGGCCAATGATTGAATCTTTTGGTAAATATTCGGTTTAACTTCCGCCGGCAGAATGTGTTTTGAGCCGCCGGGTTTGTATTTTGCGTCGAAATCGTAGAATTTCTGACCCACCGGCACGATTTCGGTCACGCACAGCGGCTTGCCGTCGACCACACCGCAGGTGAATTCGCGCCCGCGCACGAAACGCTCGACCATGACGGCTTCACCATAAGGCCATTCGGCAGACGTGATCGACTGCGGCGGCGCGCTCTGGCCTTCATCGACGATGACCACGCCGAAGGACGAGCCTTCATTGACGGGCTTAACCACATAGGGCGGCGCCATCGGATGCGTCTTGCCGATTTCGGAACGCTGCATCAGCCGGTCTTCCGCTACCGGAATGCCGCCGGCGGCAGCAATGCGCTTTGCCTGGATCTTGTTCATGGCAAGCGCCGAGGCCAGCACGCCGGAATGGGTGTAGGGGATTTCCAGATATTCGAGGATGCCCTGAATGGTGCCGTCTTCGCCGAACGGCCCGTGCAGCGCATTGAAGGCGACATCGGGCTTCAGCTCGGCAAGCACGCTCGCCACATTGCGGGTGACATCGACGCGGGTGACGCGGAAGCCTTCCGCCTCCAGCGCGTCGGCGCAGGGGTTACCCGAGGCAAGGCTCACCGGCCGCTCGGAGGAAAACCCGCCCATCAATACCGCTACGTGTAAGGCACCCATGCCCGTCCCCATCTTTTCCAGCCAAAGCCGGAAAGCACACTCACAATGCCGCTTTTTTAAGGAAAGCGTGATGGGGCCATTAGTGAACGAGGATGGTTAATGAAGCGTTTACTTTGGTTAACCGGGCCAAAAAAATCCATGCGATGAAACGGGTTAAGGGGGCGATGACAGCGCTGGTCAATTGATCGAGAATGCGCTGTTAGCACAGTATTCTTGGGTCAGAAGCGTGTTGCAACTGTCATGGAATGACCGAGCACAAAACAACAGATGAACCAGAAATACCTGAAACGCCCAACGGACGGCGTAACCACAACGCCCCAACCAACTTGAAATCACCTGATAGCTTTTCGGCCCGCGCCGACCCCTCAGCACCGATCTCCCCCTTTTGAGGGGGAGATGTCGCATATGACTTTTTCGCATAGCCCCCAATCTTCTCGCCCCGGAGGGGAGAGATGTCGCGAAAGCGACAGTGAGGGGGGAGCATATCACCGCGAGCGCCCTCACAGTTCTGGGAGGCTGCTTCACCCTCACTGCCCCTGTCGGGGCATCTCTCCCGCAAGCGGGAGAGAGTATCGGGAGCAAGCTGCCACGCCATATGCGATACCCCTGCCTTTCAAGGGGAGAGATTGTGGGGGGCAATCTCACGAATCACGCCTGCGCCGCCAGTTCCCCCGGCAGCTTTGCAGCCCAGTTGGTGATGCTGCCGGCGCCGAGCAGGACGACGAAGTCGCCGGGTTTGGCGATCTTGGCCACGGCGCCCGCAAGGCCCGATTCATCGGCCAGATATTGCGCGTCACGGTGGCCGGCGGCCTTCATGCCGGAAACCAGCGTTTCGGCATCGAAGCCCGGGCGCGGATCCTCGCCGGCAGCATAGACCGGGGCGATGAACACGGTGTCGGCGTCGTTGAAGCAATTGGTGAAATCCTCGAACAGGCTTTCGAGGCGGGAATAGCGGTGCGGCTGGTGGACGGCGATGATCCGCCCCTGACAAGCCTCGCGTGCCGCCCTCAGCACCGAACGGATTTCAACCGGGTGATGGCCGTAATCGTCAAAGATCTGCGCGCCATTCCATTGGCCCACCAGCGTGAACCGGCGCTTGACGCCGCCGAAGGCGGCCAGCCCCTTGCGGATATCCGCCTCGGAGATATGCAGTCGGTCGGCGACCGCGATCGCCGCCGTGGCATTGGAAACATTGTGGCGGCCCGGCATCGGCAGGGAGAGGTTTTCGAGCTTGACCGAGGGACGGCGACGGCGGCGGATATCGACGTCGAAGATCGTGCGCGTGCCCTCGTTGCGGATATTGGAAAAGCGCACATCGGCCTGACGGTTCTCGCCATAGGTCACGATGCGGCGATCCTCGATCTGGCCGACCAGCGTCTGCACTTCGGGATGATCGAGGCACATCACGCCACAGCCATAAAACGGCACGCTCTCGACGAATTGCCGAAAGGCCGCGCGCACGCCGTCAAACGTGCCGTAATGATCGAGATGTTCGGGATCGATATTGGTAACGACCGCGATTTCGGCGGGGAGCTTCAGGAAGGTGCCGTCGGACTCGTCGGCCTCGACCACCATCCACTCGCCCTCGCCCATGCGCGCATTGGTGCCATAGGCATTGATGATGCCGCCATTGATGACCGTCGGGTCCAGCCCGCCGGCCTCCAGGAGCGTCGCCACCATAGAGGTGGTCGTGGTCTTGCCATGGGTGCCGCCGATGGCAATCGCATCGCGGAAGCGCATCAGCTCGGCGAGCATTTCGGCGCGGCGCACCACGGGCAGATGTTTTTCGCGCGCGGCGGTGAGTTCCGGATTGGTACGTTTGATCGCGGAGGAGACAACGACGACTTCGGCATCGCCCAGATTTTCGGCCTTGTGGCCGATGAACACGGAAATGCCTTTCTCGCGCAGCCGGACGACATTGGCGCTTTCGGCTTGGTCGGAGCCCTGCACCTTGTAGCCGAGATTGTTCAGCACCTCGGCAATTCCGCTCATGCCGATGCCGCCGATCCCGACAAAATGGACGACGCCGATCGCTTCAGGCATTCTCATCAGTCAATTCCTTCAATCTTCTGTCCCGACGCCAACGCCTCCGCCATGTCGGCGAGTTTCTGCGTTGCATCGGGCCGGCCGGCCGCGCGCGCGGCGGCGGCGGCGGTTTCAAGTTTTTCGGGATGCTCGATCGCATCCTTCAGAATGTCCGCGAAGCGCTCGGTGGTCAGTTCGGACTGGCGCACGACTTCTGCGCCGCCCTTGGCCTCGACGAGGGCGGCATTGGCCGCCTGATCGTGATCGAGCGCATGCGGATAGGGCACATAGATCGCCGGCCGGCCGATCACCGAAAGCTCCGACACGGTGGAAGCTCCCGAGCGGCACACCACAAGATGAGCGCCAGCAATCCGTTCCGCCATATTGCCGAAGAACGGCGAAATCTCTGCCGGCACGCCAAGCGCCTCAAAGCGTTCCGTGACGGCCTCGACATCTTCCGGGCGGGCCTGCTGGGTCACCGTCACGCACCGGCGAAGCTCTTCCGGCAGCGCGGCAATCGCATCCGGCACAGCTTCGGCAAAGAAATGCGCGCCCTGGCTTCCGCCGAAGACCAAGAGGTTGAAGGTTTCGCCTTCGCTGCGCGCCGGATAGGACGTCTTCGCCGCTTCGAGCACGGCCGGACGCACCGGGTTTCCGGTCTCGAATATCTTCGCGCCTTGCGGCTCGCCGGAGCGGGTCAGGAAACCGCCTGCAATGGCGTTGACGCGTGGCGCCAGCATCTTGTTGGCCCGGCCCATCACCGCATTCTGCTCATGCAGCATTGTCGGGATGCCGCCGCTTGAGGCAGCGTAAACCGGGGGCACCGTCGGGTAGCCGCCGAAGCCAATCACGGCTGCCGGCCGGTATTCTGCAAAAAGCGATCTGGCGATCCGCGACCCCTTGAACAGGGTGAAGCCAGCGCGAATGACGGCAATCGGGTTCTTCGACCCGATCGTCGCAGACGGCACGACATGGATTTTTTCGGCCGGAAAGGTCCCGGCGTAACGCTCGGCGCGGCTGTCTGTCACAAAGTGCACTTTGTGCCCGCGCGCGATCAACTCATGGGCCAGAGCTTCAGCCGGAAATACATGTCCGCCTGTCCCCCCGGCAGCCAGGAAAAACAGTTTGCTGTCCATCATCTACTCCGCCGGTACGCCGCGCGGTCGGCCCGGCTCGAAGAAGTGGTCCTGGCGCGCGCGCTTGTCGGGGCGGTGGCGGGTGAGCGCCAGCACGAAGCCCGCGCCGATGCAGGTTGCGATCATGGACGAGCCGCCGGCCGAAATCAGCGGCAGCGTCATGCCCTTGGCCGGCATCAGCTGCAGCGCCACGCCGATATTGATCACCGACTGCATGCCGATCTGCAGCACGAGGCCGGCGACGGCGAAGCGGGCGAAATCGTCGCGCTCGCGATAGGCATGGCTGAGGCCGCGCAACACGATGAAGGCGAAGATCGCGACGATGAACATGCAGAACAGGATGCCGAATTCCTCCGCTGCCACCGAGAACACGAAGTCGGTATGGCTGTCCGGCAGCCGCCGCTTGACGATCCCCTCGCCCGGCCCGAGACCGAACAACCCGCCATTCTGGATTGCCTTGGCGGCAAGCTCCACCTGAAGGTTGTCGCCTTCCCCGGTCAGGAACCGGTCGATACGCGAGGTCACGTGCGGCAGCCAGGTATAGGCCGCCAGAATGCCCGCGACGCCGGCGCCGCCGAGGCCCGCGATCCATATCCACGACATGCCGGCCATGAAGAAGATGCCGCCCCAGACGATGCCGAGCAGCACGGTCTGGCCGAAGTCCGGCTGGGCGATCAGGAGTACGGCGGAGACGATGAACAGCATGCCGGCGAACAGGTTACCCGGGATTTCCGGATAGCGCTGATGCTCGGCGAAAAGCCAGGCACAGACCACCGCGAAGGCCGGCTTGAGGAACTCCGAGGGCTGCACCGAAAAGCCGGCAAGCACGATCCAGCGGCGCGAGCCATTATTGGAGGTGCCGATGAACAGCGCCGCGACCATTGCCAGCAGCGAGCCGATGAGAATGATCACCGCCAGACGGCGGATCATGCGCGGCGAGCAGAAGGAAAGCGAAATCATCACCGCCAGCGACGGGATAATGAAGATCGCGTGACGGGTGACGAAGTGGAAACTGTCATAGCCGAGGCGTTCGGCAACGGCGGGCGAAGCGGCAAAGGAAAGCATGAAGCCGATGCCCATCAGCACGATGAAGGCTGCCAGCAACCATCGGTCGATGGTCCAGAACCAGTCTGCGATTGGGCCTCGCTGAACGCGACTGACCATGGATCAGGCCTCCCTGCCGGTTGCTGCAAACGGCTCAATGCCGTCAAGCGCCATCACGGCGCTGACGAAAGCATCGCCGCGTTTTTCGAAATTCCTGTACTGGTCGAAGCTGGCGCAGGCCGGCGACAGCAGCACCACCGGCGTCTCGGCCTTGCTCTTCGCCGCGTCGTCTGCTGCTTGTTTGACGGCGTTTTCCAGCGTGCCGCAGATCACGGTGTCGGCAGCGCCCGAAAGCGTGGTCGAAAAGGCCTCCGCCGCCTCGCCGATGAGATAGGCGCGCGCGATCTTCGGAAAAAAGGGCGCGAGCGTGCCAATGCCGCCTTCCTTGGGGCGGCCACCCGCGATCCAGTGGATATGGTCGAAGGTCTTCAGCGCCGGGGCCGAGGCTTCGGCATTGGTAGCCTTGGAATCATTGACGAAAATCACGGAGCCCAATCGCGCCACCGGCTGCATGCGGTGGGCAAGACCGGGGAAGTTCGCTAGACCATCGCGGATTTCATCGTCCGTCAGCCCGACCGCACGGCAGGCCGCGATCGCGGCAGCGGCGTTCTGGCCGTTATGCGCGCCGCGCAGCACCGGATGGCTGGCAAGATCGGCAATGACCGCGCCGTCTTCAACGGAGACGATCGCCCCGTCATCAAATGCGAGACCACGGCTGATATGGGCGCGATCGCTGGAGATCGAAATAACATCGTGACCGGCCGCCACAAGCCGTTCCCCGATCGCCCTGCAGTAGGCGTCATCCGCGCCAACCACCGCGCGCTTTGCCCCGGCCACCAGCCGCTCCTTGATCGCGGCATAGCGCGTCATGTCGCCGTGACGGTCGAGATGGTCCGGCGTCAGGTTGAGCAGCAGACCAACATCGGCATCCAGCGTCGGCGCAAGGTCGATCTGGTAGGACGAGCATTCGACCACATAGATGCGTTCGGGTTGAAGAGGGGCAAGATCGAGGACGGCGCGGCCGATATTGCCGCCGACCTCCACATCGCGGCCTGCCGCCTTCAGGATATGGCCGATCAGCGCCGTGGTGGTGGACTTGCCGTTTGTACCGGTGATCGCGATCAGCTTTGCCTCGGGACACACTGCCCGGCGTTCGCGCGCCAGAAGCTCGACATCGCCGATGATCTCGGTGTCCGCCAGTTTCGCCTGCTCCACCACCCAATGCGGTTTGGGATGCGTCAGCGGAACACCGGGCGAAAGAACGAGTGCGGCAAAGCCGCTCCAATCCATATGGCGCAGATCGGCGATCGGAATGCCCTTTTCCGCGGCCAGCCGGCAAGTCTCGGGGTTGTCGTCGAAGGCCGTGACCTGCGCTCCGCCGGCGACCAGCGCCAGCGCGGTCGCCATGCCCGACCCGCCAAGCCCGAACAGCGCGACCTTCTCGCCGGAAAATTGCGTGACCGCGATCATCGACCTACCTGAGCTTCAGCGTTGAAAGGCCAAGCAGCGCGAGGCCGAAGGAGATGATCCAGAAGCGGATAACCACCTGGCTTTCGGTCCAGCCGAGCTTTTCGAAATGGTGATGGATCGGCGCCATCAGGAAGACGCGCCGCTTGGTGCGCCGGAAGACCGCGACCTGGATGATCACCGAGAGCGCTTCCAGCACGAACAGGCCGCAGATGATCGCCATGACGATCTCGTGCTTGGTGGCGACCGCCACAGAGCCGATCAGGCCGCCCAGCGCCAGCGAACCGGTATCGCCCATGAAGATGGCGGCCGGCGGCGCATTGAACCACAGAAAGCCCATGCAGGCCCCGATCACGGCGGAGAGCAGCACCACCAGTTCGCCCGTGCCCGGCACGTAGTTGATCTGCAGGTAGGTCGCGAAAACGGTATTGCCGACGACATAGGCGATCAGCGCGAACGAGCCGGCGGCGATCATAACCGGCACGGTGGCAAGGCCGTCGAGCCCGTCCGTCAGGTTAACGGAATTGCCGGCGGCGACGATCACGAAAGCGCCGAACGGGATGAAGAACCAGCCGAGATCGATCACGAAGTCCTTGAAGAAGGGAAAGGTCAGCGCCGAGCCAAGGGTCGCGCCGTCAATGCTGGCGAGATTGGCCGCGTACATCATGAATGCAACCGCGACGCCGGCAATGACGAATTCGAAGAACAGGCGGCGGCGGCCGGAAAATCCCTTGTCGGACTGCTTGGTGACCTTGAGATAGTCGTCATAAAAGCCGATCGCGCCGAAGCCGAGCGTCACCAGCAGCGTGGCCACCACATAGGCGTTGGAAAGATCGGCCCACAACAGCGCGGAACCGATAATGCCGGCCAGGATCATCAGCCCGCCCATGGTCGGCGTGCCTGCCTTCTTGAAATGGGTCTGCGGCCCGTCTGCGCGGATCGGCTGGCCCTTGCCCTGGCGCAATCTCAGCGCGGCGATGATCCGGGGGCCGAACAGGAAGACGATCAGTGCCGAGGTGAATACGGCGGCGCCGGAGCGGAATGTGATGTAGCGGAACAGATTGAAAAACTGAAACCTGTCCGACAACTCCACGAGCCAAATCAGCATGAACGCCCCTTTCCAGAAAAGGCAGAGCGCGCGCCATCATTCCCTTTCGGGCCACGGCGGGCGCAGTCATTTATTGTTGTTCGCAGCATGTTGAACACCGGTATGCCACGAAATTGTTTACGCCCGGTTTACCCTTCCGCCGGATAGGTCTCGGTCAGTTTCTGAACGATGACGCCGAATCCCATTCCGTTTGACGACTTTAGCATTATCGTGTCGCCGGCCGCGACAGCGCCAACGGCGAATTCAGCCAATTCGGCGGCGTTGTCGCGATATTCCACAACAATGCTTTCCGGCAGCGCCTCACGCAGCGCCTGCATCTCGTCGCCGGCAAGCCACACATGGGTGACCCCGGCCGCGACCAGCGGACCGGCGAGCGCCTCATGCGCGTCGCGGGCATAGTCGCCGAGCTCGAGCATGTCGCCGAGCACCGCGATGCGCCGTCCGGGTTCGTTGCCGGAGCCCAGAAGCTCCAGCGCCGCCCGCATCGAGGCCGGGTTGGCATTATAGCTTTCGTCGATCAGCGTAAAGATGCCATCGGGCGCCTTCAGGCGCTGACGCCGTCCCCTGCCCTTCATCTGCTCGACGGTCTCGAACGCGCCGAGCGCAGCCTGGACATCGCCGCCTGCTTCCGCGATCGCGGCAAGGGCCGCAAGCGCATTTTCAGCCATGTGCTGGCCCGGCAGACCAAGGTTGAAGGCGGTCGGCTCCTCCGTGCCAAGGGCTGCGAGCACATGGCCGCGCTCGGTGCGCTTGTCGCTGACGGTGCGGTATTCCAGCAGGCGGTAATCGGCCTTGGCATGTTCGCCGAAGGAGACGATGCGCGCGCCAAAGCGCCGGGCGATCCGCGCCAGGTTGTCGAAGGCATCGATATCGCGATTCAGGATCGCAGCGCCGTCCGGTTCCAGGCCCTCGAAAATCTCGGCCTTGGCCGCGATGATTTCCTTGATGCCGGAGAAGTTGCCGATATGGACGGGGGCAACGGTGGTGATTACCGCCACATGCGGGCGCACCATTTTCGTCAGCGGCCGGATTTCGCCGGAATGGTTCATGCCGATCTCGAAAACGCCGAATTCGGTATCGGCCGGCATGCGGGCAAGCGTCAGCGGCACGCCCCAGTGATTGTTGAACGACGCCACCGCCGCATGGACCTTGCCGGAGGCGTTCAGCCCCGCCGCCAGCATCTCCTTGGTGCTGGTCTTGCCGACCGACCCCGTGACGGCGATGATCCGGGCGTCGGTGCGCGCCCTTGCCGCCATCGCCAGACGCCCCATGGCTTCCAGCACATCATCGACGACGATCATGCCGCAGGTCAGCCTTCCCAGCGCCGGCAGCTTGGCCTCGGCCACCACCAGCAGCGTCGCGCCGTTCTTGGCGGCGAGCCCTGCGAATTTATGGCCATCCACACGGTCGCCGACGATGGCGAAGAATGCCTCGCCATGGGAGATCGTGCGGCTGTCGATGGAAATGCCCGTAACGCCTTCCGGCAGTTCGCCCACCGGACGCCCGTCCATGGCCTCGACCATTTCGGCTGATGTCCAAAGCAAACTCACGATGCGCGGCCCTCCAATGCCTTCTTGACTTCGGCAAGGTCGGAGAAGGGCCGGGTCACGCCGCCCGCCGTCTGCCCTTCCTCATGCCCCTTGCCGGCTACGATCAATGTATCGCCCGTCTGCAAAAGCGCGACGGCGTGGGCGATCGCCTCGGCCCGGTCGCCAATCTCGGTGGCATCGGGTGCTGCCGCCAGTATCTCCGAGCGAATTACGGCGGGCACCTCGGAGCGCGGATTGTCATCGGTGACGATTACGATATCGGCAAGCCGGGTAGCGATTTCGCCCATGATCGGACGCTTGCCCTTGTCGCGATCGCCGCCGCAGCCGAAGACCACAATAACCCGGCCGGTGGTGAACGGCCGCACCGCAGTGAGCACCTTTTCCAGCGCATCGGGCTTGTGGGCGTAATCGATATAGGCAAGAGCGCCATTTTCGGCCTTACCCGCAAGCTGAAGCCGGCCGGCAGCGCCTTCCACCTTTTCCAGCGCCAGAAGCGCCGTCCTCGCGTCAACGCCCGTTGCAATCGCAAGCCCGGCGGCAACCAGCGCGTTCGAAATCTGGAACTCGCCGGCAAGCGGCAGCCGCACCTCGTAGATCGTGCCGTCATGCAGGATTTCGGCAAACTGGCTGTCGCGCTTCTGCTCGACGCGCTTCAGCGCCAGAAATTCACCCTTGCGACCGACGGTGAGCACGCGCTGGCCAGCGCCTTCCGCCGCGGCAATCGCGCGATCCGACCATTCGTCATCGGCGTTGATAATGGCCGGCGAACCGGTCGGCAGAACCCGCTCGAAAAGCTGCATCTTGGCCGCGAAATAATGCTCCACGGTCGGATGATAATCCATGTGGTCGCGGCCGAGATTGGTGAACGCGCCGGCCGAAAGCCGAACGCCGTCGAGCCGGTACTGGTCGAGCCCGTGACTGGAGGCCTCCATCGCGCCATGGGTGACGCCGTCGCGCGCAAGCTCGGCAAGCAGCGCATGAAGCGCCACCGGATCGGGCGTGGTCAGAGAACCATATTCGGTGCGGCCGGGCGCCGTGACGCCGGTGGTGCCGATCATCGCGGCGGAAAGGCCGGCTTGCGCCCAGATTTGACGGGTGAAGGAGGCGACGGAGGTCTTACCCGCCGTGCCGGTGACGGCCACCATGGTTTCCGGCTGCGCGTCGTAGAACCGGGCGGCGGCGATCGCCAGAAAGGCGCGCGGGTTTTCAACTGTGAGCACAGGGATGCGGGCGTCGTCGTGAGGCGAAGCGCTAATCGCCGCGACCGCGCCGCGCTTGGCGGCGTCGTCGATGAAGGCAGCGCCATCCGCCTTGCTGCCAGCGATCGCCACGAACAGCGCGCCGGGCCCGGCCTTGCGGCTGTCGGCGGTCAGAGAGGTGATATCGAGCGCGCCGGCGCTGCCGGCAAGCGCCGCATTCAGTTCGGGAAAGGCCGTTCCGGCGAGAGCGCTCAGTTTCATCGTGTCAGTCTCTGTTCTGCACCCGGCGGGCCGGATGGCATGGCATCAGTAGGAGGCGAGGAGGGCTGCCCCTTCCGCGCCGAAATCGGGATCAACGCCGAGGATTGGCGCCGTCCGGCGAATGATTTCGCCATTCATCGGCCCGGCGTTCCAGGCGGCCGTACGACCGGGGACCCCCTCGACCTTCTTGGCATCGTCAATCGTCACCAGGACGACATATTGCGGGTTGTCCATGGGAAATGCGGCAAGAAAAGCGTTGAAATTGCGATCTTTCGAATATTTCCCATCGATAATCTTCTCCGACGTGCCGGTCTTGCCGCCAACGCGGTAGCCCGGCACCTGGCCGTTGCGGCCCGAGCCGTCCGTACCGTTCAGCCTGAGCAGATAGCGCATCTTGTCGCTGGTTTCCTTGGAGACCACGTGCTTGGCGATCCGGTCGGCCTCCTCGCGGCTGCGCGGCAGGAAGGTCGGCGTCAGAAGCTTGCCGCCATTGACGAGCGCCGCCGCGGCGGCTGCCGTCTGCAGCGAGGTCGTGGTCACGCCCTGGCCGAAGGACACGGTCGCGGAAAAGACGCCACCCCATTTCTGCGGGCGCTGGGGCGTTCCCGCGCCGCCGATCTCGGTATCCATCTTGTCGAGCAGGCCGAGATTCTCAAGGAAAGTACGCTGGTAATCCGGACCGACAGCGGCGGCGATGCGCGACGCGCCGATATTGGAGGAATAGGTGAAGACTTCGGGATAGGTCAGAATCCGGTTCTGGGCGTGGTCGTCGCGGATGCGCGAGCGGCCGAAGATCAGCGGCGTTTTCGCGTCCACAAGGCTGTTCATGTTGAACTTGCCGGATTCCAGCCCCATGGCCAGCGTGAAGGCCTTGAAGGTCGAGCCCATTTCGTAAACGCCGGTGATCGCGTCGTTCAGCATCCGCGGATCGGTCGCCGGCGGCGGATTGTTCGGGTCGAAATCGGGCACGGATGCCAGCGCAATGATCTCTCCGGTATTCACGTTCAAAACAGTGCCGGTGGCGCCGATGGCGTGGAACTTGTTGACGCCCTCCACCAGAACGTCGCGCAGGATGCTCTGCACGCGCAGATCGATCGAGGTCTCGAACGGCTTCAGGTCCATCGCGCCCGACAGACCGAGTCCCATCAGGCCGGAAATGCCGTCGGTCTTGTCCATGTAGCGCTCGATGCCGGACAGGCCGCGATTGTCGATATCGACGAGACCGAGGACGTGAGCCGCCTGCGGGCCGCCGGGATAAAAGCGGTGCACTTCCGGGCGGAAGCCGACGCCCGGCACGCCGGCGGCCAGCACCTGGCTCTGTTGCTTGGGCGTGATCTGCCGCTTCAGCCACACGAATTCGCCCTTGGAGTTCAGCAACCGATAGGCGCGCTTGGCATCGAGATCGGGAAAGATCGGCAACAGCGCATCGAGAACATCGTCGGCGCTGGTGATCATCGAGGGATCGGCATAGAGCGACATCATCCGGACGTCGGTCGCCAGCACCGCGCCGTTGCGGTCGACGATATCCGGGCGGCGCGCCAGCGTCAGCGGCATGGCCGCGCGGGCAACCGCGCCATCATCCTTGGCCAGCGAATAATGCACCAGCCGTCCGCCGATTACGGCATAGACGGCGACGAAGGCGAAGGTAACGAAGCCGACGCGGCTGCGCGCCAGATTGACCCGCTTCTTGGCCGTGCCCTGAAACACGTTGGACTCCGCAACTTCTGGCTGTGCCTTCGCAACGCGGCGCGCCTTGGGCTTCAGTCTGGGCTTCAGTTTGAGGATGCCGGGAAGCTTGATCATGGTGTCACCGATCCGGTTATGACGATATCCGTGCCATCGGGGGCGTCGCCGGCCATCAGCGGCGGCAGCTCCTCTTCGACGGGCTCGGCTTTGATGGGGGGAAGCTGGTCGAGCGTTGCAATCTGCTCCGGTTCGGCCGGGTGCAGGTCAAGCTCGGCCGCGAAGAACTCGGCAAGCCGCGCCATCCGCGCGGGCTGGGTCAACAGCGCCTCGTCGGCCTTGAGAAGGTCGATATTATTCTGCTCCAGCGCGATCTGGTCATCGAGCGCGCGCACCTCGTCATAGGTCGCCTCGACGCTGTATTTGATCGTGTAGGTGACCGTCGCGGTCGCGACCATGACCAGAATAAGGATGAGATCGAGCGGACGAAGCATCAGGCGCCTCCAAGGCGGGAAATATCGGCGAGAGACGGCAGGCCGAAGGCATCGAGCCCGGTTTCAGGCGCCGGCGCCGCGGTGCGGATCGCAGCGCGGAGCTTGGCCGAGCGCGCCCGCGGGTTCTCCGCGGCCTCGGCCTCGCTCGCCGCAATCATGGCCTTGCCCGGCTGGTCGAAAAGTGCGGGCGCCGGCGGGACTTCGGGCAGGTGGCGCGAGCCGCCGGCCTTGCCGAGGCGCGCCGAGATGAACTGCTTGACGATCCGGTCTTCCAGCGAATGGAAGGTGACCACCGCCAGCACGCCGCCGGGCTTCAGCGCGCGTTCGGCCGCAAGCAATGCACCGGCCAGTTCGCCGAGCTCGTCATTGACATAGACGCGCAGCGCCTGGAACACGCGGGTTGCCGGATGGATCTTGTCCTTGGCGCGGCGCGGGGTGACGATCTCGATCAGCCCGGCAAGGTCGCGGGTGGTCGCAAAGGGCTCCTCGGCGCGCTTCTTCTCGATCGCGCGGGCGATGCGGCCGGCATTCTTTTCCTCGCCGAGAATGCCGAAAATCCGCGTCAGGTCCCCGACCTTCGCACGGTTGACGACATCGGCGGCGGAAACGCCCTCACCCGACATGCGCATGTCGAGCGGGCCGTTCTTCTGGAAGGAGAAACCGCGCTCGGCCTCATCGATCTGCATGGAGGAGACGCCGATATCCAGCACCACGCCGTCAAGCCCGCCTTCCGGAGCAAAGCGATCGAGTGTGGAGAAACGGGCGTGATGCAGAGAGAGGCGCGGGTAGCGCGCGAGAAGGTTCTTGGCAGCGGCGATCGCGTTCGGATCGCGATCGAGGCCGATGACCTCGGCGCCTTGCTCTAGCAGCGCGCTGGAGTAGCCGCCCGCGCCGAACGTGCCGTCGAGAATGATCTTGCCGGGCGCCGGCTTCAACTGAGCCAGCACCTCGGCAAGCATAACCGGAATGTGACGAACCGGTCCGCCATTGGCATCTTCTGTGCCAGGATTCCCCGCCATTCCGTTTCCCCGTTTCATCAGGCGCCCGCCCGCCCGCCGAGACGGGCCTTGCGCGCTTGCGCCTGCGCTTCCTGAAATGCCTGCGGCTCCCAAAGCTGGAAGTGATCCGCCCGCCCCACAAATGTGACCTCCGTATCGATGCCGGTGAAATCGCGGATGAAGTCCGTGACCATCAACCGCCCCTCGGCATCGAGTTTCGCGAACACGCCGCCACCATGGATCAGCAGCGACATGCTGTTTGCTTCCGCCGAGAACGGGTCCTCCTGATCGATCTGCCGCTCGAAGCGGTCGAGCAGATCGGGACCGCCGATGCTGATTGCCGGGAAGACGAAATCCTGGAAGCAGTAAAGCTCCGTGATATTCCGCTCCGCCAGCACCGTGCGGAATACCGCAGGCACCGACACCCTTCCCTTGGCGTCGACCTTCTTGGTCGCGTTGGACAGAAACCGGTTCATTACGCGCTACTACCGACGTCTCAAGCAGCCACTCGCGGGCCGCCAACCCAAAGGAATACCCTGGAAAACCAAACCGCCCGTCGGGCGAACTCAGCATGAAAAACAAACACTTAAAGCCATCGCGCTGCCCGGAAGCCGCATCCGCATCGGGCAGCGAATTTATGCTTAATGGGATAACATGGGCAGATTTGGGCGTCAATGGGATAAGCCGTTATTAACCGTGTCGACAGCACTTTCAGAAAGGCTGATTCTATCAGCCCGCCCTTAACGAAAGCTTTCATTGCGACATGCCAAACGGCGCGCCCAAGCGCCCGTTTTTGAATGAAAAAAGGAAATGACCAGTTGGCCTGTAAGCCGGGTTCTGTATGGCTTTGCGGTTGCCCGCAAAACGTGGCGGCCATTCATCTGGGACAACGCTTGCGCGCTGCCTCTCGCAACCCACCCGGACGACCGGCCTGGAAACAGGCTGGCGACAAGCGCCGCGTCATCCCTATTCGGTTTTGCTCCCGGTGAGGTTTACCGTGCCGCCTTGCGTTGCCGCCGGCGCGGTGGGCTCTTACCCCACCCTTTCACCCTTACCCGGCAAAAGCCGGGCGGTTTGCTTTCTGTGGCACTGTCTCTGGGGTCGCCCCCGCCGGACTTTCTCCGGCACCGTGTTTCCGTGGAGCCCGGACTTTCCTCACCCTGCCGCCTTTCGGCATTGGCAAAGCGCGGCCGCCCGGCCAACTGGTCGGGCCTTCCTAGTGCGTTTTGGGATGGAAGGAAAGAGATTACGAAAACGACGGCGCGAAATCGTCCGGGTAGCCCTCGCCCGCAAGCGTGCCCTTGGCCATCAGCACCGCGCCGAGCCGGCCGATCTCGTCGGAACTCTTGGCCGCCGCCCCGCAGCCGGCCGTCAGCACCGCAATCCGCGGTGACGGCGAAAAGCCGATCATCGGATAACCCGAAGCCGAATAGGTCGTCACGCAGGTGCCGGTTTCCGATTGCAGCACCTTCAGCTTCGGCATCAGCTCGCAGATGATCCGGGTCAGATGCTCGCGCGTGGCGTTATGCCCCTTCGAGCGGAACCAGTCGCGGATATCCGCTTCGCTTGAAAGCGGCACATCTTCGGGATCACCGCCGATCTTGATATACCAGCGGCCATCGGGATAGCGGATCGGCGGCAGAAGATAGATGCCGTCCTCGTCAAATTCCGCCTTGTAGATCAGGCTTGGCATGGCCGAAAGCGACCGGGCTTCCTCCTCATCAACCTCGAAATAGGCGATGGTGCGGGCAAAGACGGTGAGATCGATCTTCGCCGGCAGAAGCTTCTCGTTGATGGTGAAGCCGCCGGCGGCCACCAGAACCTTGTCGGCCGTCATCGTTTCGCCGGCATCGGTGGTGACGCTGACACGCGCGCCGCCATCGCTCACCTCGGTCACGGTCGCGGCAATCACCTCCGCCCCGGCCTTTCTGGCAAGAAGGGACTGCGCTGCAACAAGCCGGCGCGGCGAGATATAGCCGGCACGGCGCGGTTCGAACACGCCCTCCGTTTTCGGCGCGAAGGCGAAGTAAGGGAATTTCTCCCGAAGCCCCGCCCCTTCAACAATCTCCGCCGACGCGCCGCATTGCCCGGCGGCATCCATGATGGTTTCGACATAGCGCCCGCGCGAGCGCCCCGGCCCGACGATCAGCGCGCCGACCTCGCCGAAGAAGTCGATGCCGCTGTCACGCTCGATATCCCGGTAGCGCGCGATCGAACGATTGGCGAGCCGCGCCCAGACCGGATTGCGGTCGATGGTGCGGGTAATGCGGCCCTCATCATAATGGCTGGCGAAGACGCCGGTGTGGGCCGCCTTGTCCGCCGGCTCGTCCGGTCCGATGACGGCGACGCCCTCTTCCATGCCCGCCAGATGGCGCGCGGCTGCTGCGCCCATCAGACCGCGCCCGATGATGATTGTCCTGAAATGTCGTGTCACGACCCGCTCCCTGGAAGTTTGGCGAAGCTTCACCGAGCCGGGCCGTCAATGCAAGGGAAAGATAACGGTTTCGGCTCAAGGGACGCTTCAGGGGCCGGCGTCATACAGCGTGAATTGGGTATCGATCAGCGCTTCGGGCGGGTCTTCGAGATTGGCCTCGTAGATCGGATCGATAACATAGTGCTGGAGCACGAAACTGCCCTTGTCGAGCGTCCAGCGCCCGGCGGAATAGGCATCCCCCAGACCGCGCCATTTCTCGAAGGTGGAGATCGTGTTGGTCTCGGCATCGAACTCCGGATTGACCAGGATCGTGCCGGCCGAAAAGCCGGTGACCTCGGGATCGCGGACCAGCTTGGTATAGGTGTCGTCGCCGGGCTCGTAATCGACGGAATAAGCGGGCGCAGCGAAGGATACAATCTCGCCCTCTTCCGGAAAGCCGTCCTCGCGGGCAAAGACATAGGCCACGGCGACGTTATAGGCGCCGATGCCGCAGGTGATCTGGTAGAGCCGCCCCTTCACATCCTCCACCGTCCCGTCATAGCGGGTCTCCGGCCATGACACGTCGAACGCCTGATCTTCAAGCCCGTCGAAGCGTTCGGCAAGGTCGCTCTCGCACTGTCCGGGATGGGCGGCGACGACCATGGCCTTCGCGGTCGCAAGTCCGTCATCGGCGGCCAGGACAGGTCCGGCGGGGATGAAGGCCGCAGCAAAAAGCAGGCGGAGACGCGCAGCACTCATGTCATGCCGCCCGCTGATCGCGCTCGATCGCCTCATAGGCCGCATTGATGCGGGCCATGCGGTCATTCGCCGCGGCATGGAATTCCTTGGGCACGCCGCGTGCGATCAACCGGTCGGGATGGTTTTCGGCCACCAGCGCGCGATAGCGGCTGCGGATGGTCTTGAAGTCATCATTGCGGGAGACGCCGAGCACGCCGTAGGGGTCGCGATCGCCCATATCCATATGACGCGCGCAGATGGTCTGGAAACGGGCCTCGCTGATGCCGAAGATCTCGGCGACATGAGCCAGGAAATCCAGTTCCTTCTCGTGGATATTCCCGTCAGCCTTAGCGATATGGAACAGGCCGTCAATGACCTCTTCCAGCAGCGGGCAACCTTCCTCGCCCTCCGAGCAGAGCCCCTTGAGCTTGCGCGCATAGGCATCGTAACCGGCGATATCCTGCCGGGCGAGGTTATAAAGCCGGGCGACGTTGACGCGCTCTTCCTCCGGGATTTCGAAAATCTCGTGGAAAGCGGCGACCTCTTCCATGGTCACGAATCCGTCGGCCTTCGCCATCTTCGCCGAAAGCGCGATCAGCGAAACGGAAAACGCCACCTGGCGGCGGGTTTCGGGGTCGCCCTCGAACAGCGTGCGCACGGCTTCGACCACGCCCGACAGGACGTTGCCGGTGGACTGGCTGACGAAATGGACCAGTTTTTCCCAGAATGACATTCAACAGGCTCCCGGCGGTGAGACCCGCCTTCTCAAGAATCGCAAGATTGGACAAAAACGGCGACGCATGCAAGTCGAACCGACTGGTTCAATCAGAAATTTTTCGTGATCGCGCTGCGACATTTTCGCCCCGCCCTGCGCGCGTTCCAGCGCCGCGCCCGCCTTTTCCCATTGCCTGCCCGGCAAGCGGGTGGCTATAGACATTGGCAAGGCACGCACGACCGGGAGAATTCGCGCCATGGAACGCAAGAATACATTCAACCTTGGCTATTTTCTGGTGGCCTTCCTGATTGTGATTGGATTCCAGCTCTGGTTCACGGCGCGCGACGTCGCGCGGATCAGCTATTCCGATATGATCAGCTACATCGAGAAGGGCCAGGTCCAGTCGGTCGCGATCGCCGAAAACACCATCGAGGGCAAGTTCAAGACAGCGGTGGACGGCAAGGAATATTTCGTCACCTACCGCGTTCCGCAGGAACTGGCGGTCGATTTCGACAAATACAAGGTCGATGTCACCGGCGTTCCCGATCACTCGCTGCTGACACAAATCCTCTCCTGGGTACTGCCGATCGTGATCTTCTTCGCGATCTGGGCCTGGTTCTTCCGCAAGTTCGCCGAAAAGCAGGGCATGGGCTTGGGCGGCATGATGAATATCGGCAAGTCCAAGGCCAAGATCTATGTCGAGCGCAATACCGGGGTGACCTTTGACGACGTGGCCGGCGCCGACGAGGCCAAGCTCGAACTGAAGGAAGTCGTCTCCTTCCTCACCGAACGCGAGAAATACGGCCGGCTCGGCGCGCATATTCCGAAAGGCCTGCTGCTGGTCGGCCCGCCCGGCACCGGCAAGACGCTGATCGCCAAGGCGGTCGCGGGCGAGGCCGGCGTCACCTTCTTCTCGATCTCCGGCTCGGAATTCGTCGAGATGTTCGTCGGCGTGGGGGCTGCGCGCGTGCGCGATCTGTTCAAGCAGGCCCGCGAGATGGCGCCCTGCATCATCTTCATCGATGAGCTCGACGCGCTGGGCCGCGCCCGCAATTCCTTCGGCATGGGCGGCAATGACGAGAAGGAGCAGACGCTGAACCAGCTTCTGGTGGAACTCGACGGCTTCGATCCCGCCGCCGGCATCGTTATCCTGGCCGCCACCAACCGGCCGGAAGTGCTCGACCCGGCGCTGACGCGGGCCGGCCGCTTCGACCGTCAGGTGGTGATGGACCGCCCGGAACGCACCGGCCGCGCCGCCATCCTCGCCGTTCACATGAAGAAAATCCGGCTTGCCGAAGATGTCGACGCCGGCCAGGTCGCGGCGTTGACGCCGGGCTTTTCCGGCGCCGATCTCGCCAACCTCGTCAACGAGGCCGCGATCTTCGCGACAAGGCGCGGCGGCGAGAAGGTGACGATGGAAGACTTCACCCAGGCCGTGGAGCGCATCGTCGCCGGGTCCGAACGGCGCGGAAGGCTGCTGAACCCGGACGAACGCGAACGCGTCGCCTTTCACGAAATGGGCCATGCGCTGGCCGCAGCCGCCCTGCCCAAGACCGATCCGGTGCACAAGATCTCGATCATCCCGCGCTCTATCGGCGCGCTCGGTTACACCATGCAGCGCCCGACCGAGGACCGCTTCCTGATCACCGCAGGCGAACTACGCGACCGCATGGTGGTGCTGCTTGCGGGCCGGGCGGCGGAAGACATCGTCTACGGCGAAATCTCCACCGGCGCCTCCGACGATCTCGCCCGCGTCACCGATATCGCCCGTCAATACGTCATGAGTTTCGGCATGGACCCGGATATCGGCCAGGCGGCGCTGGAACAGAAGCGCGCCCAATACATGCCCGAGGCCCCCGGCATGGGCGGCGCCAAGGATTATTCCGACGTCACCGCCCGCGAGATCGACCTCGCGATCCGCAAGCTGATCGACGAGGCTTATGAACGCGCCAAGGAAGTCCTCAACCAGCGCCGCAAGGACCTCGACGATGGCGCGCGCATGCTGCTGGAAAAGGAAACCATCACCCCCGACGACTTCCCGCCGCTGGTCCAGCAACCCCTGGCGCAGGCGCGGGTTCTGGGGTGAACGCCTACGTCGTGATCGCTGGTCACCTATCTACGGCAAGCAAAAAGAAACCTGGTTTACTCTGAAAGAGTTTCCAGTTGCATGCCAGCCGCGTCAAACCGATTTTATTGCTGAACGGTCTTTACACCCCGGCGCGGCTGACGCATCCATGTCGCGAAGTCGCAGCCAGGAAAGAGGTCCGATGTCCCAGCACAAAGTCGCCATGCTCACCGCCGGGGGGCTTGCCCCCTGCCTTTCCTCCGCCGTTGGCGGGCTGATCGAGCGCTATTCGGACATTGCGCCCGACACCCAGATCATCGCCTATCGCTCCGGCTATGCCGGGCTTCTGACCGGCGACAGCATGACGATCACGCCCAATATCCGCCAGCAGGCTCATCTCCTGCACAAGTTCGGCGGCTCGCCGATCGGCAACAGCCGGGTGAAGCTCACCAACCGCAAGGATTGCGAAAAGCGCGGCCTGGTGCCGGAAGGCGCCGATCCGCTGCAGGTTGCCGCCGAGCAGTTGACGAAGGACGGAATCACTATTCTCCACACGATCGGCGGCGACGACACCAATACGACCGCGGCCGATCTCGCCGCCTATCTCAAGACCAATGGTTACGACCTGACCGTGGTCGGCCTGCCCAAGACGGTCGACAACGACGTCAAGCCGATCCGCCAGACGCTCGGCGCATGGACTGCGGCAGAATACGGCGCGGCCTTTTTCGACAATATCTCCAACGAGCAGAGCGCCGCGCCCCGCACGTTGATCATCCACGAGGTGATGGGCCGGAGCTGCGGCTGGCTGACGGCGGCCACCGCGCGCGCCTATCTCGACCGGATCAAATCGACCGAATTCGTGGACGGCATGCTGATGAACCGGGCGATGAAGATGATCGACGGTGTCTACCTGCCGGAAACCGCCTTCAACCTGGAACAGGAAGCGGACCGTCTGAAGCAGGTGATGGACGAAAACGGCACCGTATCGCTGTTCGTTTCGGAAGGCGCCTGCCTCGACGCCATCGTCGCCGAGCGAGAGGCTTCCGGAGCATCGATCGCCCGCGACGCCTTCGGCCACGTCAAGCTCGACACCATCAATGTCGGCGACTGGTTCGCCAAACAGTTCGCCTCCCTGCTTGGCGCCGAGCGCGCAATGGTGCAGAAATCCGGCTATTATGCCCGTTCGGCCCCGGCCAACAATGATGATCTGAGGCTGATTCACTCCATGGTGGATCTTGCCGTGGAAAGCGCGCTGGACGGCGTTTCGGGCGTCACCGGCCATGATGTGGAACGCAGCGGGCAGTTGCGCACGATCGAATTCGACCGAATCAAGGGCGGCGGCAGCTTCGAGATCGAAACGCCGTGGTTCATTGCCGCAATGGAGGAAATCGGCCAGGAAATCGCCCCCGCCGATTGACCTTTTCCGCCGCGAGGGTTTTTATAATCATTGCGGATGGAGGAATGCCCTTGAGTACCGGTATCGTGGCGGCATACGCCGCGCTCGTTTTCCTGCTCTTCTCTCTGCCTTCGGGTCGAATGCTGGATTTCGCCGACAGGCGCTATCAGCGCGGGCTGAAGGCCCTGCCGGCGGTCGGCCTCGGCATATTGCTCGCCCGCGCCATCTTTTTCGGCATCGGCCTTGCGGCGGCCATGGCCTTCGTCAGCGTTATGCCGAGCGGCATGGCGCTCGCGCGGATCGTCGCCTGCGTTGTGATCGTCATCGCGGTGGTGAAGGGTTTTTCCGGCCTCAAACGCCCCTTCCCCGGCGCCGATAACGACAATATCGCCAAACCCCAGCCCTTGCGGAGCATCTGGCAGGGGATGCGCTGTCGCGACGGCGCGGCCCGGGAAACGGCGCTGGCCGCTGCGGTGCTGGTGCTGTTCATCGGCGCATCGACTGCCAATCTCGAAACGGCAAAGATGCTCGCGGTCGCCCATCTGGCGGCAAGCGTCTCGGCGCTTCTGGTTTACGCCGCCTTCGCACGTCCGGTCCTTGCCCGGCTCAACCAGCGCCAGGATGCCGCCCGGCGCGAGCGCGTCGCCCGGCTGCTGCGCTCCGGCCTGCCGCGGGTCTCCGCCCGCTTCCGCAAGGACGCCGCCTGATCGCGGCGTCTGTGGACTGGCCACGCATCGTCATCAAAGCGTAGCACAAGCGCGCTAGCCCTGCTCGAAGACGCGGCGCGTGAAGTCCGCGCGCGACAGAGGGCGAAAAGCGATGAGTGCAGTCGAATACGGCAGAGGCAAAACCGGGCGGCTCAAATCGGCGCTGCTGCAGCACAAGGCCTTCAGCCGGGAAGGCCTTTCGGAACGGTTTTTCGGGCTGCTGTTCTCCGGCCTCGTCTATCCGCAGATCTGGGAAGACCCGGATGTCGACATCGCCGCGATGGAACTCGGTCCCGATCATCGCATCGTCACCATCGGCTCGGGCGGCTGCAATGTGCTCGCCTATCTCAGCCGCGGCCCCGAACATATCGACGTTGTCGATCTCAACACCCACCATATCGCGCTCAACCGGCTGAAGCTCGCCGCCTTCCGGCACCTGCCCGACCACGAGGCGGTGCTACGCCTGTTCGGCAATGGCGAGAATGGCAGCGCGCGCGACTACGAGACCCACATCGCGCCGCATCTCGATGCTGAAACCCGGCGCTACTGGGAAGGCCGCGACGGCCTCGGCCGCAAGCGCATCTCGGTGTTCGAGCGCAATATCTACCGCACCGGCCTGCTCGGCAATTTCATCGGCGCCGGTCATCTGGTGGCCCGCCTCCACGGCGTCGATATCACCGAACTGACGCAGGCGCGCTCCATGCGCGAACAGCGCCGGTTCTTCGACGAACGGATCGCGCCGCTGTTCGACAAGCCGCTGATCCGCTGGACGACGGCGCGGAAATCATCGCTGTTCGGCCTCGGCATTCCGCCGCGGCAATATGAGGAGCTTGCGAAGTCGAGTGAGACCGGCACGCTCGCCCCCGTGCTGCGGCAAAGGCTGGAAAAGCTCGCCTGCCAGTTCCCGCTACACGAGAACTACTTCGCCTGGCAGGCCTTTGCCCGCCGCTACCCGGACGATGGGCCGATGCCGACCTATCTTCAGGAAGCAGCCTTCCCGGCCATCCGCGCCAATGCCGAGCGCGCGACGGTCCACCACGCAAACTTCACCGAATTGCTCGCGGGAAAGCCCGCCGAAAGCGTGGACCGCTATGTCCTGCTCGACGCGCAGGACTGGATGAACGACGCGCAGATCAATGCGTTGTGGAGCGAAATCACCCGGACCGCGCGGGAGGGCGCGCGGGTGATCTTCCGCACCGCCGGCGAGAAAAGCATCATCGAAGGCCGGCTCCACCCGGAAACTGCCGGGCAATGGACCTATCTCGCGCAGACCTCCAGGGAACTCGGCATGCTCGACCGTTCGGCGATTTACGGCGGCTTCCATATCTACGAGAAAACGCGGAATGGCTGACGTTCCGGCGCGCGACCACGCCGCTGCCATGGACGCGATGTACCGCTATCAGCGGCATGTCTATGACCTCACGCGGAAATACTATCTTTTCGGCCGCGATCGCCTGATCGATGGCCTGGACTGCGCGCCGGGCGACAAGGTGCTGGAAATTGCCTGCGGCACCGGCCGCAATCTGGTCAGCATTGCCAAGCGCTACCCCGGCGCGCGGCTTTACGGCCTTGATATATCGGAGCAGATGCTGGTCACCGCCCGCGCCAAATTCGCGAATGCCGCCGAGCCGCCCGTGCTCGTCGCCGCCGATGCCTGCGATTTCACGCCGGCCATATTGGGCGAGACCGGCTTCGACCGCATCGTCATCTCCTATGGCCTTTCCATGATCCCCGACTGGCAGCAGGCCGTAAAACTCGCAAGACGCGCCCTCAATCCCGGCGGCTCGCTGCATATCGTCGACTTCGGCCAGCAGGAGGGGCTGCCGGCGTGGTTCCGCGCAGGGCTTCTGGCGTGGCTCGCGAAATTTCACGTGACGCCGCGCGCCGATATGGTGGCCGTGCTTGAGGCCGAGGCGATCGACGCCGAACTTCGGTTCGAAACCATCGGGCGCGGCTATGCCTGGCACGCCATCCTTCGCGCATAAGCAACAATTTCAGTTTTTAATGAAAGCTTAGGTGGTCTAGGTTAGCGTGCGAACCGATCTGACGGGTCCCGCGCGGGCCGAAAGTTTCTGAGGAGACGTCCATGCTTTCAAAATCGATCCGGGCGGTTGTCGTTGCCGCCGGACTGACATCACTTTTCGCCGGCCCCGTTGCCGCCCAGCAATGCGGCGGCGATTTCGGCAGTTTTCTGAGCGGGGTCAAGGCCGAGGCCGTCCAGCGCGGGCTTTCGCCGCAGGCAGCCGACGCCGTGCTTTCCGGCGCTTCCGTCAGCCAGAGCGTGCTGAACCGCGACCGCGCGCAGGGCGTGTTCAAGCAGACCTTCCTCGAATTTTCGCAGCGCACCGCCAGCAATTCGCGTCTGCAGACCGGCAAGAAGAAGATGCAGCAATATGCCAGCACCTTTGACCGCGCCCGCCGCGAATTCGGCGTTCCCGCCGGCGTTCTGACCGCCTTCTGGGCGATGGAGACCGATTTCGGCGCCGTCCAGGGCGATTTCAATACCCGTGACGCGCTGGTCACGCTGTCCTATGACTGCCGCCGCCCGGAAATCTTCCGTCCGCAGCTTATCGCGCTGATCGAGATGACCCAGCACGGCGATTTCGATCCGGCGACCGAGACCGGCGCCTGGGCCGGCGAGCTCGGCCAGGTGCAGATGCTGCCTGAGGATATCATCCGCTTCGGCGTCGATGGCGATGGCGATGGCCATGTGCGCGTCAAGAAGAGCTCCCCCGACGCGCTTCTGACCGCCGCGAACTATATCCGCAGCCTCGGCTGGCGTCCGGGCGAACCCTGGATCCAGGAAGTGGTGCTGCCGCAGAACCTGCCCTGGGACAAGACCGGCTTCGGCGGCGGGCTGACCGCCGGCCAATGGTTCAAGCTCGGCGTGCAGCCGCGCGACGGCAATACCCGATTTGGAAATCTGCCGGCCGCGCTTCTGATGCCGCAGGGCCGGTTCGGACCGGCATTCCTGGCCTATCCCAACTTCAACGTCTATCTGGAATGGAACCAGTCCTTCATCTACACCACCTCGGTCGCCTTCTTCGCGACCCGGTTCGAGGGCGCGCCTGCCTATAATGCCGGCAATCCCGAACGCGGCCTGAGCGACAGCCAGATGAAGCGGCTCCAGCGCGTACTGGCGCAGAAGGGTTACGACGTCGGCGATATCGACGGCATTCTGGGTGCTGGCACCCGCAACGCCGTACGCGCCGAACAGCTCCGCCTCGGCCTGCCCGCCGATGGCTGGCCGACCGTCCAGTTCATGCAGCAACTGATGTAAGGTTGCAGGCAGACAAATACGAAAAAGCCGCGCCGAAGCAAATCCGGCGCGGCTTTTTTAATGCGGCTTCAATGAAGCTCAGTCGATATCCTCGACGCCCTCGCTGTTGCCTTCGATGCGGTGGGCGAGCGCTGCTTCCATGAAGGGCGTCAGCGCGCCGTCGAGAACGTCCGAGGGCGATGTGCTTTCAACGCCGGTGCGCAGGTCCTTGACGAGTTGGTAGGGCTGCAGCACGTAGGAGCGGATCTGGTGGCCCCAGCCGATATCGGTCTTGGAGGCCGCTTCCTGGTTGGCCGCGTCCTCGCGCTTCTGCAATTCGGCCTCGTAAAGGCGGGCGCGCAGCATGTCCCACGCCTTTGCGCGGTTCTTGTGCTGGGAGCGTTCCTGCTGGCACTGCACCACGATCCCGGTCGGGATGTGGGTGATGCGCACGGCAGAGTCCGTAGTGTTGACGTGCTGGCCGCCGGCGCCGGAGGAGCGATAGGTATCGATCCGGCAATCGCTCTCGTTGATGTCGATCTCGATCGAATCGTCGACCACGGGATAGACCCAGACGGAAGAGAACGAGGTGTGACGGCGCGCATTGCTGTCATAGGGCGAAATCCGCACCAGACGGTGCACGCCGGATTCAGTCTTCAGCCAGCCATAGGCATTGTGGCCCTTGACGTGGATGGTCGCGGACTTGATGCCGGCCTCTTCGCCGTCATGAACTTCCAGCACCTCGACCTTGTAGCCCTGCCGCTCGGCCCAGCGGGTGTACATGCGAAGCAGCATGTTGGCCCAGTCCTGGCTTTCCGTGCCGCCCGCGCCGGAATGGACTTCGAGATAGGTGTCGTTGCCGTCGGCCTCGCCGGAGAGCATGGCCTCCACCTGACGACGCTCGACATCGGCGAGCATCTTGCGCAGGCCCTGTTCGGCATCGCGCACGACGTCCTCGTCGCCCTCTTCCTCACCGAGTTCGATCAGTTCGATATTGTCGGAAAGCTCGTTTTCGACCCGGCGCACGGCGGAAATGCCATCTTCCAGAAGCTGGCGCTCGCGCATCAATTTCTGCGCTTCTGCGGCATCATTCCAGATATTGGGGTCTTCTGCCTTGTTGTTCAGCCAGTCCAGCCGTTTGATTGCCTGATCCCAGTCAAAGATGCCTCCTCAGCAGGCCAACACCCTGCTTGATATCGTCGACAATACCTTCGATTTCCGCGCGCATGATACTCTCTGTCGTTCCTGAAAATCCGTTTGGCCGGTGAATAAGGGGGCGGCGGGCGGATGTAAACCCCGCCGCCGCCTCAATAGAGGCCGCTGGAACCGGTGGAGATCGCCTTCTGGGCCTGCGGGGATTCACGCAGGATCTGCTCGGGCGACTTGTAGCTGCTCATGTCGATCACGTCGAAGGCTTCCGCCGGGCCGGAGCCGGGCTTGAACGCCTCCATGATGACATTGGGACCGGAGCCGGAGGCGCGCATGCCGGTGGAGCGGTTGACCGCGATATTGGTCATGCCTTCCGGCTCGATGAAGTTTTCCTTCGGCAGCGTCTTCAGCGCGTTGGTCATGAACTCGTTGAAGATCGGGGCCGCGAGCCCGCCGCCGGTGCCATGGCGCCCAAGCGTGGCGGGCTGGTCAAAACCGATATAGAGGCCGGCCACGAGATTGGGCGTGAAGCCGACGAACCAGGCATCCTTCTCGTCATTGGTGGTGCCGGTCTTGCCGGCAACCGGGCGGTCGAGCTTGACCGCGCTTGCCGCCGTTCCGCGCTGCACCACGCCCTCCATCATCGAGGTGATCTGGTAGGAGGTCATCGGGTCCAGCACCTGCTGGCGGGCATCCACCAGGATCGGCTCGCCCTGGCCGCTCCAGACCGGCGCGTTGCAGTTTTCGCACTCGCGCTCCTCATGCTTGAAGATGGTCTTGCCGTAACGATCCTGGATACGGTCGATCAGCGTCGGGTTGACCTGCTTGCCGCCATTGGCGATCACCGCATAGGCCGAAACCAGCCGCATCACCGTCGTCTCGCCGGAGCCGAGCGACATGGCCAGCACCGGGTCCATGTGGTCATATATGCCGAAGCGCTCGGCATAATCGGCGACCGTTTCCATGCCGAGGTCGTTGGCAAGGCGCACCGTCATCAGGTTCTTCGATTTCTCGATCCCGGTGCGCAGCGTCTGCGGACCGGAGAAGTCGCCGGAATAGTTCTGCGGCTTCCACAGCTCTCCGCCCGACATGAACTCCACCGGCGCGTCCATGACCACGGAAGCAGGGGTGTAACCATTGTCGAGCGCCGCGGCGTAGACGAACGGCTTGAACGAGGAGCCCGGCTGACGCATCGCCTGAGTGGCGCGGTTGAACTGGCTCTTGGCAAAGGAGAAACCGCCGACCATGGCAAGCACGCGGCCCGTTTCCGGGTCCATGGCCACCAGGCCGCCCTGCACCTTTGGCACCTGGCGAAGGCGGTAATTATTCCCCTCGCCCGTCGGCTGCACGTAGACGACATCGCCCGGCGACAGCACGCCTTCGGGACTGGTGGCGTTCTTCTTGCCCTTTTCGAGGAAGCGATAGGCCCATTTCATGTCGGCAGCGGGGATAAAGCCGGTATCGCGCGCCTCGGCCACCCGACCGGCGGCATCGAGCGGCGGACGCAGGCCGATCTCGGCCCCGTCCGCGCTGACGCTAAGCACGACCGCGATCTGCCAGTCCCGCACGTCCCAGAGCGGCGTCATCTTCGCCAGCGCCGGGCCCCAGTCCTCTGCCGTCGAGATCTGGTCGATCGGCCCGCGATAGCCGGCGGCCTCGTCGTACTTGATCAGCCCGTCACGCAGCGCTTCCTGGGCATAAAGCTGCATCTGCGGATCAAGCGAGGTGCGCACCGAAAGCCCGCCCTCGTAAAGCATTTCCTCGCCATACTCGTCCTTCAGCTCGCGCCGCACGGCCTCGGCGAAATATTCATCGCCGACAACGGGCTGGTTCTGGTAGCCCGAAACCACGCCAAGCGGCTCGGCGCGGGCGAGGTCCGCCTCCGCGGCGGTGATATAGCCGTTTTCCTCCATGCGGCTGATCACCCAGTTGCGGCGTTCGATCGCGGCATCGGGATGGCGATAGGGATCGTAATTGGCCGGTCCCTTCAGCACAGCGGCGAGATAGGCGCTTTCGGCAATCGTCAGGTCCGAGACCGGCTTGTCGAAATAGGTCAGCGCGGCATCGGCGATGCCGAAGGCGTTGCGGCCGAAATAGACCTCGTTGAGGTAGAGTTCCAGGATCGTGTCCTTGGAATAGGCCTGTTCGATACGGAAGGACAGGATCGCCTCCTTGACCTTGCGCTCATAGGTCTGGTCCGAGGTCAGAAGGAAGTTCTTGGCGACCTGCTGGGTAATCGTCGAGGCGCCGACGGGGCGACGACCGGTGCCCATATTCTTCACGTTCGTGACCACCGCGCGGGCCAGACCAACGACGTCGATGCCGGGATGGGTGTAGAAATTCTTGTCCTCCGCCGAAAGGAAAGCGCCGCGCACCCGCATCGGAATGGCATCGATCGGCAAGAACAGGCGCCGCTCATGGGCATATTCGGCCATCAGTTCGCCATTTCCGGCATAGACGCGGGTCGTCACCGGGGGCGTGTATTGCGCAAGCACCTCGTAGTCCGGAAGGTCCTTCGCCACATTGCCGAGATAGATCCCGATGCCGACCGCAACGACCAGGAAAAGCGCGCATGCGATGCCGAAGAGATATCCGATGAACTTGATCACAGTCACGTGTTTTTCATACCTTGTCCTGAACGCGGCGCCGGTGACGCAGCCTTGGCCGCGCCCCGGGTTTCCGGCAGGCTTTGCCGATGCTTTCCCGCATCGCCCCGCCTTCGCCGCCATCGATTTATCGCAGATATCGCCCGCTGGCCCGAATTAAAATACCCCGTCATCCTTTTTACAACGAATGTGCGCTTTTTGCGACGACAGCTTTGATAAACCTCTCTTTATCGTCCGAACGGCCTATGGCATGGCCGATACCATAGGGCTGCGATAGCGCGTCACCGCATCGACCAGCCTGCCGACGAGCTTGTCGCGCCAGACCGGATCGAGCATGCGCTTCTCATCCTCGGGATTGGACAGGAATCCGATCTCGAGCAGGATCGACGGAATATCCGGCGCTCTCAAGACCATGAAGCCCGCATAGCGGTGCGGGTTGTTGATCAGGCTGATCTGCCCCTCGAAAGAGGCGACAACCTGATCCGCGAGCGAAATCGAAAAGCTCTGGGTCTCGCGCCGCGTCAGATCCAGCAGGATGTCGGTCACCTCCTCCGGCTCGACCGAGGCCTCGATCCCCATGATCTCGTTGGAAAGGTTTTCGCGCTTGGCAAGCGCCGCGGCCAGACGGTCGGAGGCCCGGTCGGAGAGCGTGTAGACAGTCGCGCCCGAAATATCCGGCTGGTTGAGCGAATCGGCATGCAGCGAAATGAACAGGTCCGCGCCATGCTGGCGGGCCAGTTCGACGCGTCTGGTGAGCGACAGATAGATGTCGTCGTCGCGCGTCAGATAGGAATCATAGCCGGGCACCGCCTGCAGCTTGCGGGCGAAGGCGCGGGCGAAATCGAGGGTGATGTCCTTTTCCAGCGTGCGGGTATCCTCGCCGATCGCCCCGGTGTCGATGCCGCCATGGCCAGCATCGATGGCGACCACGAAACTGTCGTCCTCCTCCGGCGCGGCAACATCCTGCCGGGCAAAGGCTGCGGCAGGCGTCTCCTGCCGGCCGGCGAGAAGCTTCTCGAAGACCGCCTCGTCAGCGATCGCGAGGTCGATCACCAGACGGAAGCCGGCGTCGCCTTCCTCGCGCACTTCCGCAAGCGTCATCTGGATCGGCTCGCGCGCCGAGAGCACGATGCGCGACTGACCGGGCCCGGTGACGCCGTAGCGGATGTCGCTGATCAGCCCGCGCGCGCCGACCGCGTCATCGGAAAACCCAAAAGCGGTGGCGGGCAGCGTGATCACCAGCCGCGCCGGGTCTTTCAGATAGTGATAGCTGAATTCGGGCTCGCGATCGAAATCCACCACCAGCCGGGCCCGCGCGTCATCGCCGACAAGCAGCGCGTTGTACGCGATCAGCGGCGCGGCGGCATCCTTGTCGGACGCAAGCGCCGGAGCGGATGGCGAAAGCGCGCACGCCAAAGCGAGAACGACTAACAAAGGTCGAAGGACCAGCATCGTCAATCGTGCAAAAACAAGGCTTTGCTGCCTTCCCCTCATGCCACCTCTCACCGGACTTTCCGTGCAAACCCGCTTTCGCCTTCAAGGCCTCCCGTTTAAGGCCAGACGCATGGCAAAAACGTGACGCCGTCCGAAACATATCGGCCTTCGCCACAACCTTGCGTCGTAATAAAGCAGATTCGGCAATTTCTCAAATATTACCGTGGATTGGATTTTTCTTGCTATTGCATCAACGAATACATACTAATGTGGCTCAGGTGGACATTTATGACGGGACAATTGCGCGCAAGGGCAGCCGGTCTTTCCACGATTGGCGCCACATGAAGCGATTGAGCGTCCGCCGTCGTTCCACTCAACGGACAGTATTTCCTGGCCGGCATACGCTACTCACAAAAGCGTTGCGGCTTAAGGGTCAATGCTTCCAGGGCTTTCCCGGAAGCGATTTCATCGCCCCGAATTCGGGGTTAGGCAATGTTTGTTTCGACTGGCTATATATGAGAACGAAGCGTCAAATTCTTCCATCGGCCCGCGCCCCCTTCGAGGGCGCCGGACTGATTCGAGAAGCAGCCGCCCGCGTTTCGTTGCGACGGTCGGACATTATTTCATCCGGCGTTTCCGCTGGCGACCATTTCCGGACAAGGGCATCGACCCGCTCCGAAGCCGCCAGCCATGCGCGCCGAGGAGCTCATCTTAAATGGCAGATAAAATGCTTATCGACGCGTCTCACGAAGAAGAGACACGCGTCGTTGTCGTCCGCGGAAATCGTATAGAGGAGTTCGATTTCGAATCGCAGCACAAGAAACAGCTGCGCGGCAATATTTACCTTGCGAAGGTCACGCGGGTGGAGCCCTCTCTCCAGGCCGCCTTTGTCGATTATGGCGGCAACCGCCACGGCTTCCTCGCCTTCTCGGAAATCCACCCCGACTACTACCAGATTCCGCTCGCCGATCGCGAAGCGCTGCTGCGCGAAGTCTCCGACAGCGATGACGACGACGATACCGACAGCGCACTGTCGCAGCCGTCGGAAGCCTCCGAAAAGGCCGCCGCCGAGGACGAGAGCAAGCCGAAGCCGCGCACCCGCCGTGGCCGCGCCAAGTCCTCCAAGGCCAAATCCGACGACGCCAAGACTGAGGACGCAAAGGCCGAAGAGGCCAAGCCGCAGGACGCCAAGTCGGACGAAAGCGCTGAACCCAAGGCCGAAGCGACCGCCGACAGCGAGACCGCCGAAAAGGCCGATGCGGCGGAAGCCGACGCCAAGACGGCTGACGTCGATGCCGCGGCAGCCGCCGAGACCGAGGACGAGGCCGCCAAGAAGCCGAAGCCGCGCCGCCGCCGCAAGCCTGCGGCGAAGAAGGACGCCAAGGCCAGCGACGAGGTCGAGAAGCCCGCTGAAGCCGAAGCTTCCAACGACGGCGCCTCTGAAGACGGTTCCTCCGATGGCGACTCTTCCAAGGATGGCAAGGGCCCGACGCATATGGCCGCCGAGGTCGATGCCGACACGGTTTCCGAAGACGTGGACGATGACGACGACAGCGTCGAATCCGTCGGCGCCGAGGACGCCATGGAGGAAGTGCCGGAGTACAACCACCGCAAGGCGCGCAAGCAGTACCGCATCCAGGAAGTCATCAAGCGCCGCCAGATCCTGCTGGTGCAGGTTGCCAAGGAAGAACGCGGCAACAAGGGCGCGGCGCTGACCACCTATCTCTCGCTTGCCGGCCGCTATTCGGTGCTGATGCCGAACACCGCGCGCGGCGGCGGCATTTCCCGCAAGATCACCAACCCGGCCGACCGCAAGCGGCTGAAGGATGTCGCCAAGGATCTCGAAGTTCCGCAGGGCATGGGCGTGATCCTGCGCACCGCCGGCGCCAACCGCACCAAGGCCGAGGTCAAGCGCGACTTCGAATATCTGATGCGGCTTTGGGAAAACGTGCGCACCAAGACGCTGACATCGACGGCCCCCTGCCTCGTCTACGAGGAAGGCAGCCTGATCAAGCGCTCGATCCGCGACCTTTACAACAAGGATATCAGCGAGATCATCGTTTCCGGTGAAAACGGCTATCGTGAAGCGAAAGACTTCATGAAGATGCTGATGCCTAGCCACGCCAAGGTGGTGCAGCGTTACCGCGACGTCCATCCGATCTATTCGCGCTCCGGCATCGAAGCCCAGCTCGACCGCATGCTGCAGCCGCAGGTCACGCTGAAATCCGGCGGTTACCTGATCATCAACCAGACCGAGGCGCTGGTCGCCGTCGACGTCAACTCGGGCCGTTCCACCCGAGAGCACTCGATCGAGGACACCGCGCTCCAGACCAACCTTGAGGCGGCGGAAGAAGTGGCGCGCCAGCTTCGCCTGCGCGACCTTGCCGGCCTCGTGGTCATCGACTTCATCGACATGGAAGAAAAGCGCAACAACCGCGCCGTCGAGAAGAAGCTGAAGGACTGCCTGAAGCACGACCGCGCCCGCATCCAGGTCGGACGCATCTCGCATTTCGGCCTTCTGGAAATGTCGCGCCAGCGCATCCGCGCATCGGTGCTGGAGTCCACCACCCAGGTCTGCAGCCATTGCGGCGGCACCGGCCATGTGCTTTCGCAGTCCTCCGTCGGGCTGCACGTGCTGCGCGGCGTCGAGGAATATCTGCTGAAGAACACCACGCACAACATCACCGTGCGGACCACGCCCGAGAACGCGCTCTATCTGCTCAACCAGAAGCGCAACACGATCGTGGACTATGAGGCCCGCTTCGGCGTCGAGATCATCATCAAGGCCGACGCCACGCTCACCACCACCCATTTCGAGATCGATCGCGGCGAGCCCGTGGAAACGCCGGTCAAGATCGAGACGCTGCTCGACTTCCCCGATGAGCCGGAAGACGACATCGTCGAAGAGGTCAACGAAACCGAAGACGACGACAATGGCCGCTCGCGCCGCAAGCGCCGCCGCCGCCGTGGCCGCAACGGCCAGCAGAACGATGAGGGCGACAACGAACAGACCGCCGAGGCGAGCGGCGATGACAACCAGTCATCGGCCGGCGACGACGGCGACCAGGGCTCCGACAAGCCGCGCCGCAAGCGCCGCCGCGGCAAGCGCGGTGGACGCCGCAACCGCAGCGACGAAAATGGGCAGCAGACAGCCGACGGCAACAACGCCGACGCGGCGGAAACATCGGCTGACAGCCAGCCTGATAATGACCAGGCGGATGATGCGGGCAATCGCCAGCCGGCTGAAGAGGTCGCTGCCGAAGCGGTAGCCTCCGATACGGTCAGCGATGCACCGGCCGCAGAAGCACCGGCCGCGGAAGCAGAAGCGGAGCAGAATGCATCCGACCAGGCGTCCGAGGTCACCGAGGACGAAGCCATGGCCGAGATCGAAGGCCGAAAGCCGCGCCGTCGCCGCAAGCCCAAGCGCGCCGAAAGCGAATCCCCGGCCGTTGAGGCAGACGCGGAAACGGCCACGCAAGCCGTCGAGCAACTACCCGCCGAGCCGGCCGGCGCCGGCGAGGCCGAAAAGGAAGTAACTGCCGAAGCGGCCGCGGATCTCGACGAGGTGTCGCCGGAAGCGGCTTCCGCCGAGCAGACGCCCAAGCGCTCCAACCGCGCCTCCAACGTCACCCATTCCGCCCCGGTGGTCACCTCCGACGGCGCAAAGGCTGAAAACGACGGCGAGGAAGCCAAGCCGAAACGCGGCTGGTGGAACCGCCGCGGCTTCTTCTGAGCCCGGTTGACATGAATGAACGAAAGGGCCGCCGTTTGCTGAGAACGGCGGCCCTTTTTGTTTTGAACCCTTAACCCAGGGTCTTTCCGCATAGCCTCCCAATCTTCTCGCCCCGGAAGGGAGAGATGTCGCGACAGCGACAGTGAGGGGGGAGTCTATCCCCTCGAACGCCCTCACGATTTGAAACGCTGAACCACCATCAATGCCCCTTTCGGGCATCTCTCCCGCCAGCGGGAGAGAGTATCGGGAGCAAGACCGCCTCCGCGTGCCAATAGCCGTGCTCACAGGACGAACGCGGCATGACGTTGCAACTATCACCCCGGCAGCCAGTTGCCGATCCGTTCCACGGCCTCGGCGATCTCGGCCTCGGTGCCCGCGTAGGAGAGCCGCAGATAACGCCCGCCGTTTTCCGGATCGAAATCGACGCCGGGCGTGACCGCGACATTGGCCTCGTGCAGGATCTGCCGGGCGAAGGCGAGGCTGTCATTGGTGTAGCGCGAGACATCGACATAGGCGTAGAAAGCCCCGTCCATCGGCGAGGCAACCGGAAGGCCGATCTCCGACAGCGCCCTGGTCAGGAAATTGCGGTTGTTGCGGTAGATCTCGCAATACCCGTCGAGCTGCTCTCGCGCTGTAAGCGCCGCCTCTGCTGCGATCTGGGATAGATCGGGCGCGCAGATATAGATGTTCTGCGTCAACTGCTCGAACACCCGCACCAGCTTTTCCGGCAACACCATCCAGCCGATCCGCCAGCCGGTCATGCAGTAATATTTCGAGAAGGAGTTGATCACTACCGCCTCGTCGGTGAAGGAAAGCGCGCTCGCCTCCTCGCCCGAAAACACCAGGCCGTGATAGATCTCGTCGGATATGAAGGCGGTTCCGCGATCATGGCACCAGTCGGCAAGCCGCTTCAGCGCCGCGCGGCCGGTCACCGTGCCAGTCGGGTTCGCCGGGCTTGCGAGCAGCACGCCGGCAAGCGAGACGCCATGCGCCCTCTCCGCCTCCTCCAGCGCCTCGGGCGTCAGCGTGAAGTCGTGTTCGGCATTGGCGTCCACCTCGACCACCTTGAGGTCGAGCGCCTTCAGGATGTTGCGGTAGGCGGGATAGCCGGGCCTTGCGATCGCGACAGCATCGCCGGCATCGAACAGCGCCAGGAATGCGAGATTGAAGCCGGCCGAAGACCCGGTGGTGACTGCAATGCGGGCCGGATCGATGTCGATGCCCATGCGGGCACGGTAATCGTCGGCGATCGCCGTCCGCAGGCTTTCGCGGCCGAAGGCGTCGGTATAGCCGAGACGTCCGTGCTCCAGCGCAGCGCGGGCGGCCGCAAGTGCGGCGTCGGGGGCCGGATGCGAGGGCTGGCCGACGGCCATGGAAATCACCGGCCGGCCGGCCTTTTTCAACCGGTTCGCCTCTGCCAGAACGTCCATAGCCAGGAATGAATCGATGTCGCTGCGCTTCGACGGCATGCCGTTTCCTCTTTCAGATGGTCCGGTTCCGGGATGGACCAATAACCCGATCCCCGCAATGCCGCAGCGCAAAAAAACGGGATTTTGATCGGCAAGGCGGCAGAATTGAACCCGCCGCTCTGGACAACGCCGCCATTTGCGCACAATTGGTTTCTAAGAGCGATCCGGGCCTGAAAGCGCGGGGCTGCGCACAACCAATGACTGTTTCGCATGTCGGCGAGACGAGGATGCCGGAAGGGGAGAACATGTCTTCAAAGGGACTGACACTGGCGGTCACCGCTATTTTTGCGACCGCAATCGCATCGGCGGCAGCCACCACGGCAGCGATCTACCACTTCGCCCCGAACCAGACCGCGGAAACAGCGGCGGCCCCGCCGGCAGACGATCAGGCAGATTTCGGCCAGCGCGTTCACGATTACCTCATCAGCAACCCGGAAGTGCTGCTCGACGTGCAGGTGGCGCTTCAGCGCAAGCAGGCGGATGAGCAGCAGGCCCAGGCTTCCCAGGTGATCGCGCAGAATCAGGACAAGCTCTATCTGCCGGCCTATGACAGCGTCATGGGCAATCCCGATGGCGAGATCACCGTCGTCGAGTTCTTCGACTATAATTGCGGCTATTGCCGCCGCGCGCTTGACGACATGGACGCGATCCTCGCCACCAATGACGATGTCCGCTTCGTGCTGAAGGAAATACCGGTGCTCGGTCCGGAATCCGAAGCCACCCAGCGCATCTCCTACGCCTTCTTCAAGGCCGCGCCCGAAAAATACGAGGACTTCCACCGCGCGCTGATGGGCTCCGGTTCACGGGCCACCGAAGCGAGCGCCCGCTCAGTTGCGGCCTCCCTTGGCGTCGACGATCAGGCGATCGACCAGGCCATGCAGGAATACCCGGCGGAAGAGGCTCTTCAGGAGCATTTCGGCCTTGCCGGCGCGCTCGGCGTCTCCGGCACGCCGTCGTATATCGTCGGCGATGTGATGCTGCCGGGGGCGGTCGGCGCGGACCGCCTGCAGGAGACCATCGACAATATCCGCGACTGCGGCAAGGGCGTGTGTTCTTGACTATTTTTGGCTGAACAAGCTTAACCACATCCCGGCAACGGTGTGTCTTGGGGCTTTTCCTGTAAGGCTTGAACGTCTATAGGAGAAGGCGAAACCGGAATTGATGTATGACACGCGCGATCTTCGTCCTCAACGGACCAAATCTCAATCTGCTGGGCCAGCGCGAGCCCGGCATTTACGGCGATATGTCGCTCGCCGCGATTGAGAATGAATGCCGCAAGCTCGGCGAGGAACTCGGTTTTTCGATAGACTTTCGGCAGTCCAATCATGAGGGCGTGCTTGTCGACTGGCTTCACGAAGCCAATGAGAAAGCGGCCGGCGTCGCCATCAATCCCGGTGCCTACGGGCATACATCCATTGCGCTTCACGACGCGATCCGCGCCATTGCCGTGCCGGTCGTGGAGCTCCATATCTCCAACATTCATGCCCGCGAGGCGTTTCGCCACAAGAGCATGATATCGCCTGCGGTGAAGGGGGTTATCTGTGGTCTCGGACAAGACAGCTACCTTCTGGCGATACGCGCTTTCAAAACCCTCGCGGAATAACAAGAACAAAGGAAAACATCCCATGGCAGATCAGAAGAAGGCTGTTGACGCGAAGCTCGTGCGTGAACTGGCGGTGATCCTCAACGATACCGAACTGACGGAAATCGAGGTTGAGCAGGACGGCATGCGCATCCGGGTCGCCCGTGAGATCATGGCCGCTCCGCAGCAGATGATGCATTACGCCCCGGCCCCGTCCGCCGCTCCGGCTGCTGCGCCCGCACCCGCCGCTGCCGCTGAGCCGGCCGCCGCTGTCGCCGCGCCCAAGCATGACGACGCCGTCAAGGCGCCCATGGTTGGCACGGTCTATCTCGCGCCTGCCCCCGGCGCCCGCCCGTTCATCGAAGTCGGCGCCAACGTCAAGGAAGGCCAGACGCTGCTGATCATCGAAGCCATGAAGACGATGAACCAGATCCCCGCGCCCAAGAGCGGCAAGATCGTGCAGATCCTCGTCGATGACGCCCAGCCGGTCGAGTTCGACGAAGCGCTCGTCGTCATCGAATAACGGGTGGCAGAGCTCATGTTTTCCAAGATCCTGATCGCCAACCGAGGCGAAATCGCGCTTCGCGTTCTGCGCGCCTGCAAGGAGCTCGGCATCGCGACCGTCGCCGTGCACTCCACGGCCGACGCCGACGCCATGCATGTGCGCCTTGCCGACGAGAGTGTGTGCATCGGCCCGCCGTCGTCGCGCGAGAGCTATCTCAACATCCACCAGATCGTTGCCGCTTGCGAGATCACCGGCGCGGACGCCGTGCATCCGGGCTATGGCTTCCTCTCCGAGAACGCCAAGTTCGCCGAGATTCTCGAGGCCCACGGCATCACCTTCATCGGCCCCACCAGCGAGCATATCCGCATGATGGGCGACAAGATCACCGCCAAGACCACCGCGGAAGATCTCGGCATTCCGGTGGTTCCGGGCTCCGCCGGCTCCGTCGACACCGATGACGATGCCTTCCGCGCGGCGGAAGAGATCGGCTATCCGGTGCTGATCAAGGCGACGGCCGGCGGCGGCGGGCGCGGCATGAAGCTCGCGCGCTCCAGGGATGACCTGATCGAGGCCTACCGGACCGCGCGCGGCGAGGCCGCTGCCGCCTTCGGCAATGATTCCGTCTACATGGAAAAATATCTCGACAAGCCTCGCCATATCGAAGTGCAGGTGTTCGGCGATGGCGAGGGCGATGCCGTCCACCTTGGCGAACGCGACTGCTCGCTGCAGCGCCGCCACCAGAAGGTCTGGGAAGAGGCGAATTCGCCGGCGCTCAACGTCGAGCAGCGCATGAAGATCGGCGAAATCTGCGCGGAAGCCATGCGCAAGATGAAATATCGCGGCGCGGGCACGATCGAGTTCCTGTATGAAAACGGCGAGTTCTACTTCATCGAGATGAACACCCGCCTGCAGGTCGAACACCCGATCACCGAAGCGATCACCGGCATCGACCTCGTGCATGAGCAGATCCGGGTTGCCGCCGGCGCCGGGCTTTCGGTCAGCCAGAAGGACATCACCTTCTCCGGGCACGCGATCGAATGCCGCATCAATGCGGAAAACGCTGCGACCTTCCGGCCGTCGCCGGGCACGATCACGCATTTCCATGCCCCCGGCGGGCTTGGCGTGCGCATCGATTCCGGCGTCTATCAGGGCTACAAGATTCCGCCCTATTACGACAGCCTGATCGGCAAGCTGATCGTTCACGGCCGCACGAGGGTGGAATGCATGATGCGGCTGAAGCGTGCGCTCGACGAGTTCGTCGTCGACGGCATTGACACGACGCTGCCGCTTTTTCAGGATTTGATCGCCAACCAGGATATCGCCAATGGCGATTATGATATCCACTGGCTGGAACATTATCTGGAAAACAAACCGAAGTAGCTCATGGAAAGAGGCAGCGCAAAAGGCAGCGGCATAACCCCGGAACTGCTTTTGAATGCTTACAGCATCGGCCTCTTCCCCATGTCAGAATCGGCCGAGGATACGGAGCTGTTCTGGGTCGAGCCGGAAGTCCGCGGGATTATCCCGCTGGATGGCCTGCACATCTCCCACAGCCTGCGCAAGCAATTGCGCAGGTCACCCTACGAAATCCGCTTCAACCACGATTTCGACGCCGTGATGGCGGCCTGCGCCATGCCCGCGCCGGATCGCCCACAGACCTGGATCAATGCGGAAATCCGCTCGCTCTACAACGCGCTGCACCGCATGGGCCACGCCCATTCTGTGGAGGCCTATGAGGATGGCGCGCTTGTCGGCGGGCTTTACGGCGTATCGCTGAGGGCCGCCTTTTTCGGCGAGAGCATGTTTTCCCGCCGGCCGAATGCCTCGAAGATCTGCCTCGTGCATCTGGTGGAGCGGCTGAGGGCCAACCGGTTCCAGCTTCTCGACACGCAGTTCACCACCGATCATCTGAAGACGATGGGCGCGATCGATATTTCCAAGGATCGGTATATGACGCTCTTGAACGCGGCGCTGGTATGGCCGGATCAGCCGTTTCCGTGAGCGGAAATCAGGGCGCGGGCACGTCCGCGCTCGCCACGCAATCCGTCAGCCAGACGTCGTAGATCGGGTCTTCCACGGCGTTGAGCGCCGGCGAATCGGCAAACATCCAGCCGGAGAAGATACGGCTGACATCGTTCTGCAGCGACACCTTGTCGACCTGCACGAAGGCATCGATGCGCTGCTCCTCGGTATCGTCTCGCGAGTAGCAGACCCGCGGAGTCACCTGCAGTCGACCGAACTGCACGGTCTCGCCGACATAGGCATCGAAGGTGTAGGTGCGGCCGGTAATCTTGTCGATGCCGCCAAAGACGGCGACCGGGTTTTCAACACGGGCGGCCAAAGCGGGCGTCGCCGCCGCAAGCGCTGCCGCGACCAGGCCGAATGTCGCGACCGCTTTTCCGAAACCCGTTTGACGCATCATTCATCCCTCTAAGCTGAAAACTGGATCGGAACCGCCCGTCTCCCCTTTTGGGTCGTACTCGGGTCGAATACCCAGGCGACACGGAGAACGCTGCCTGGACCCTCGGGTCAAGCCCGAGGGTGGCGCAGAGAATAGGGAAATCCGGTCATCAGACCCTCGGTTATCCCATTCCTCTCCGCGAGCGATTCGATACCGCCCAATTGCGGCAGAAACGCAGTCAGCCGCCGGGCGTCCAGGCGTCGTAGTCGCCGGTGACGCGGTCGCGTTCGCCCTGAACGGCAAGCGAGCCCTTGGGCCGATAGGCGTAGGCCGTGCCGGTCTGGTTGGGATTATGCGGCTTTTCCCATTCGCGCGGCTTGTAGCCCTGCTCGGTCGGCGGCGTATCGATGCGGTGGTGCATCCAGCCATGCCAGCCGGGGGGAATGGAGGACGCATCGGCATAGCCCTTGTAGATCACCCAGCGGCGCTTCAGGCCATAGGTGGACATGCCGCCTTCGTAATAGATGTTGCCGAACTCGTCCTCGCCGACCTTCTTGCCGAAGCGGCGCGTGAACACATCCGTACCGATGGTCGATCCGTTCCACCAGGTGAACATCTTGGTCAGAAAGCCAGCCATTTTCTTTCCTTCGTCCCGGCCCGAAGGCCTTTTGCATTTTCAGGCGCGTCGGGTTTTCGAAAAACCGGCTACCACTTTTTCGTCCAACGCTCTAACCCGTGTATGGCGCGTCATCCCGCTCTTGTCCAGAGCGACGAGACGTCTCACGCGCCGTGAAGCTTCATTTTGAAGCCGTGATGCGACTTTCGAAAGCCCAGCCGCTCATAGAAGCGGTGGGCGTCTTCACGCGCCGCGTTGGACATAAGCTGCACAAGACGACAGCCCTCGATCTTCGCCTCGTCGATCGCCGCTTCGATCATCTTCGCCCCGATGCCGCGGCCGCGCCAGTCGGGATGGGTCTGCACCGCCTCGATCGTCAACGAGGCCCCACCCCGGCCCGTCAGCGTGCGGATATAGGTTGTCTGGAACGTGCCGACGATGATGTCATCGAGCTCGGCCACATAAAGCGTGTTGCTGGCCGAGGCCTTGATCGCCTCGAAGGCGTCGCGGTAATCGTCATAGGCCTCGTCCGACGTGGTGTCGCCATGCCCGCCAAGCGTGTCGGCGGCGAAGATCGAGATCAGCACCGGCAGGTCATCGAGCCGCGCCTCGCGAATGACGAGGTTTTCCAGATCGGTTGCCATATCAGACATTGGCAAGGTCCTTTTCCATGCGGATGGCCGGAATGCCGGAATTGGGCGCGCCGCATTCATTGTGACGCCCGACCTCGCGCATGCCATGCGCCTCGTAAAAGCGGATCGCCGGCGCGTTCTGCGGAACGACCTCCAGCGCAAGCCGCTTGGCATTGGGAAAGCAGGTTTCGATCTCGGCAAAAAGCTGTTCGCCGATGCCTTGGCGCTGAAAGCCGGGCAGCACGTAAAGCTGGCTGAGATTGACGATCTCGGCATTATCCTTGTCGGGGGCGGCGAAGGCCATGCCGCCGATCATGACGCCGCTGTCGGCCACCAGGAACTCGCCATGGGGCCGGCGCAGCCGACGCAGCATCGCTTCCGGCGACAGCCAGCTATTGATGATCGTCTCGACCTTCTCGGGCCCGAGAATCTCGTCATAGGTCACATGCCAGGTCTCGGCCAGCAGGCTGCACACTGCCGGAATATCCGCCTCCATCGCCGTACGGACAAAGAACATCGGCTTACTCCGTGACGCCCAGCTTTTCCTTGACCAGCGCCTGCACCGCCTGCGGGTTGGCCTTGCCCTGCGAGGCCTTCATCACCTGGCCGACGAACCAGCCGGCAAGCGAGGGCTTGTCCTTGACCTTTGCGGCCTGTTCGGGATTGGCGGCGATGATCTCGTCGACGATCTTTTCGATCGCGCCGGTATCGGTCACCTGCTTCATGCCGCGGTCCTCGACGATCTGTTTCGGATCGCCGCCCTCGTTCCAGACGATCTCGAACAGATCCTTGGCGATCTTGCCGGAGATCACGCCTTCCTTCAGCAGGTCGAGAATGGCGCCGAGCTGTTCCGGCGAGACCGGCGTTTCGTCGATGCCCTTGCTTGCCTTGTTGAGCGCGCCGAGCAGATCATTGATCACCCAGTTGGCCGCAGCCTTGGCATCGCGCCCCTCGGCAAGCTTCTCGTAATAGTCTGACACCGCCTTGTCGGAGACCAGAACGGAGGCGTCATAGACCGACAGGCCGAGTTTTTCGACGAAGCGAGCCTTCTTGTCGTCGGGAAGTTCCGGCAGGTCCTTCGCCAGTTCCGCGATGAAGGCATCGTCGAATTCGAGCGGCAGCAGGTCCGGATCGGGGAAATAGCGATAGTCATGCGCGTCTTCCTTGGAGCGCATCGAGCGGGTCTCGCCCTTGACCGGATCGAAAAGGCGGGTCTCCTGATCGATCTCGCCGCCCTCCTCCAGAATATCGATCTGGCGCCGGGCCTCGCTTTCGATCGCCATGCCGACGAAGCGGATCGAGTTGACGTTCTTGATCTCGCAGCGCGTGCCGAATTCACCGCCGGGCTTGCGCACGGAGACGTTCACGTCGGCGCGGAGCGACCCCTCATCCATGTTGCCGTCGCAGGTGCCGAGATAGCGCACGATGGTCCTGAGCTTGGTGACATAGGCCTTGGCCTCGTCGGCGGAGCGCAGGTCCGGCTTGGAAACGATCTCCATCAGCGCCACGCCGGAACGGTTCAGATCGACGAACGAAAATGAGGGATGCTGGTCATGCATCAGCTTGCCGGCGTCCTGCTCCAGATGCAGGCGCTCGATGCCGATCTCGATATCCTCGAAATTGCCCTGTTTGTCGGGGCCAAGCGAAATCGTGATCGTGCCCTCACCGACGATCGGATCCTTGTACTGGGAAATCTGGTAGCCCTGCGGCAGGTCCGGATAGAAATAGTTCTTGCGGTCGAAGATCGAGCGCTTGTTGATCTTGGCCTTGAGGCCGAGACCGGTGCGCACGGCCTGTTTCACGCATTCCTCGTTGATGACGGGCAGCATGCCGGGCATGGCCGCATCCACCAGCGAGACATTGGCGTTGGGCGCCTTGCCGAATGTGGTGGACGAACCGGAGAACAGCTTCGCTTTGCTGGTGACCTGCGCATGCACCTCAAGACCGATGATGACTTCCCAATCGCCGGTGGCGCCGGGAATCAGGCGTTTGGGATCGGGCGTGCGGGTATCGACAATGGTCATGGTCAGCTCATCGTTCATTCACGGGATATCGTTGGTGAGGTAGAGCAAAGTGGGGCAAGACGCAAGCGATTGGGTGGGCCGCAGCCCTTCAAAACCTTGACCTTCGGCCGCAGCGCGACTATCTCGTGTCGGTCAACACGGAGTGTTTATGTCTAACCGTCAGGAATCCCGGTAAGGGCCCTGCCCGCTCTGCCCCTTGGGGCATGATGCGCGCAGCGGCCGAAAACGAAGAGCCCCGCAAGGCAAATGCTTTCGGGAACCGTTTTCACGCGCCTATACCAAGGATCAGCGATTAGAGCGCATATGACCGGCGCGATTTTGAAAGCCGGCTAGGCGAAAACCGCAGTCGTAGCCATAGCTACGGCGAGGATTTTCAACGACGCAGGCTTTCAAAAGCGTCCGGCCCTTTAGGGTGCGGCTGGAATGACCGCCGAGGGCGTCAAAATCCTCGCGCGATGCTACGGCATCGCTCTGCGGTGTTTTCCTACTCGGACAGTCATTCCAGCGCGCATCATATGGGTTCTAATCACTGGTCCTTGGTATCACCGGCGCCCATCCGGAAATGACGACCATGGACATCTCGCGCGATGAACAGCGCATACTTCACCTGCTCGCCCAGGGCGGCAGGATAGAACTCATCAGAACCGAAAAACGGAAGATCGAGCGGATCGACTGCTACACCCGCGAGGGCTGGCGCTATCCCGGCCTCGATCTGACATTGTTTCGCAAGCTGAAAGCCAAGCGGGCGATCCGCTCGCGCGGCGGCAAGCCGTACCAGATCACCACACGAGGTCTGGAACTGGTGCGCAGCCAGCCGGACAACCGTTGAAAGACGGGGCGCGGCGCATCACTGCGCCGCGCCCTCCCCCCGAAAGCGCGCAATCTGCGTCAACCTGACGCGGCGCGGCAAGCATTACGCGTCATAAAATTTCTTCAACTTTACCGCTAACTCGGGTATCACAACTTAGAGGAGATTCCCGATGAAGCTAAAACCAGTTGCCATTGCCGCGCTCAGTCTCGCGGTGACATTCTCGCCGGTGGTCAATGCTCCGGTGTTTGCCCAAACCCAGGTCGAGGCCAAAAGCCCGCTGACCGAGGAACAGGCAAAGGCGATCGTCTATTCGATCTATGTCATGGCCTATCCGATGGTGCTGATGGATGTCAGCACGGCGATCTCCACCAATGTCGCCGAGCCGGGAGGCGTCAGCGCGCCGATCAACCAGTTCGCCAATCTGGCGGCCTTTCCCGATGCCTCCTTTGACACCGTTGTCCGGCCCAATGCCAACACGCTCTATTCCTCGCTCACCTATGATGTTTCGAAGGAGCCGCTTATCATTTCGGTTCCGCCGTCGAAAGGGCGGTACTACCTCTTCCAGATGATGGACGAGTGGACCGAGGTCTATGCCGCACCCGGAAGCCGGACCACCGGCGATGACGCCTATACCTTCGCGATCGTTGGTCCCGGCTGGCAGGGCAAACTGCCGGACGGCGTCAGGGCCTATCAAAGTCCCACGGCCAATGGCTGGATGCTCGGGCGCATAGAGACCAAGGGCACGGCCGATTACGACGCGGTTCACGCCTTCCAGAAGGACCTTAAGGCCGTGCCGCTCAGCGCCTGGGGAACCGACTATGTTGCGCCGAAAGGCACGGTCAACGCCGCGCAGGACATGACCTCCCCGGTTACCCAGATCGAAAAGCTCGACGGTGCGGCCTTCTTCCAGCGCTTCGCCGAACTGATGAAGAAAAACCCGCCGCATGCCAACGACGATTCCGCCGTCGACCTGATGCGCCAGATCGGGCTGGTGCCCGGCGAAAGCTACGATCCGTCGAAACAGCCGCAGGCCGTGCAGAACGCCATCGCAGAGGCGCCCGCCAAGGTTCTGCCCTTCATCAAGAACACCTGGGTGAAGTCCGGCGAACTCGTCAACGGCTGGCGGATCAATCTGACCGGGATCGGCAGCTACGGCTCCGACTACATGCATCGGGCCGGCGTTGCCTTTGGCGGGCTCGGCGCCAACAAGCCGGTTGACGCCGTCTATCCCAGCGCCTTCGTGGATGCCGATGGCAACCCGTTCGACAGTTCCAACAACTACGTCCTGCATTTCGACAAGGGCGAGACCCCGCCGGCGCGCGCCTTCTGGTCGGTCACGCTTTATAATCAGGATCAGTTCTTCGCCAAGAACCCGATCGACCGCTACACGCTCGGCAGCAACGACCCGCTGAAGGAAAATCCCGACGGCTCGATCGATATCTACATTCAGCGCGAATCGCCCGGCAAGGACAAGGAAGCCAATTGGCTGCCGGCGCCCGAGAGCGGCCACTTCAGCCTGACGATGCGCCTCTACTGGCCGGAACTCGCCGTGCTGAGCGGCGCCTGGAGCCCGCCGGCGGTCGAACTTGCAAATAATTGAGTGCGACGAGAAAGGGCCGCGCCTTTAAAGAAGGCGCGGCCCTTTCTTCATCCTGGAATGACCCGGGTGGGCGCCGCGGTCAGGCCCCGGCAATCTCCGCCCGCAGCGCCGCGCATTCCTCCGCAAGGCTTCCCGTCGAGACCGGCCTTCCCGCGCGCCGGTACCAATAGCCGGCATTGCGGTCATCGCCTTCGATCCGGTGGCAGAGTGCGTGGGCGGCATCGAACAGGCTTTCGCCCTCATGCGCCTGGCAAAGCTCATGGGTCGCCTCCCATGCCGGCCCCATCTTGAAGCCGGCAGCCGCAAGCTGTTCCAGCGACTGATCGAGCGCGTTCAGCGCGGATGTCTGCATGATCTCCTCCTTGTCGTGTGCGGGCGCGGTTCAGCCGAGCCCGTTTATTTCCTCCGGGCCCGCGAGCCGTTCGAACAGCGGCCGGCAGAGATGATAGCCCTGCACCAGACCGGCGCCCAGCCCCGCAAGCGTATCCAGCTCCGCCGCGGTCTCAACCCCCTCGCAGATCACCTCGACCGGCATGTCGTCCGCCAGGGGCAAGCATATGACGAACAATCCTCTGGCGCGAGCAGTTGCTGTCGATGCCGCGCACCAGCGCCATATCCAGCTTCAGGATCGACGGCGTGACGTCGGCCAGGAGCGACAGTCCCGAGTGGCCGGCGCCAAAATCATCGATCGCGGTACTGAAGCCGAGCTCTTCATAGACCGTGAGGATCGCATTGAGCCGATCGGTATCGATCTGCTCGCCTTCGGTAAACTCGAAAATCAACCGCTCGGCGGGCACGCCGCAGCGACGGCTGGCGGACAGGGTCAGCCGGATGCAGGCCCGCGGCTCATAGATCGCGCGCGGCATGAAGTTGATCGAGAGCCGCGCCCCTGTTTCCACAAGTCCGAGCCCGCCGGCAAGCTCGATCGCCTTGACGCGGCAGCGCTGGTCGAAGGCGTAGAGATTCTTCTGGGTCACCTTGCTCAGGACGGAGGCAGCCCCCTTACCGGCAGTGCCGCGCACCAGCGCCTCATAGGCGAAAATCGAGCCGTCGCGGAGATCGATGATCGGCTGAAATGCCATGGAGAAGTCAAATGCCAGGGCCTCGCCATCTCGGCAGCCGATACATGTTTCAGGCATTCATACTCTCTTCAATTGACGCGTTCGCGGATACATCCCGTCAATGTAGAGCACTTTCGACACAAAAAAAGCCCGGCTCCCAAAAGGAAGCCGGGCTTGTTCTTTCTTGGCAATGGCCTTTATTCGACCGCGAATTCCAGCGGCTTGGCCTGCTTGATCGCGTCATGGGCCAGCAGCTTGTCGAGGACTTCCTGCTTCGGCTCCTCGTCAACGTAGAGCAGCGCGATCGCGTCGCCGCCCTGGTTGTCGCGGCCAAGCTGGAAGTTGGCGATGTTGACGCCGGCATCGCCCAGCGTGGAGCCCATGAAGCCGATCATGCCGGGCACGTCGGTATTGGCGATGTAGATCATGTGGCGACCGACATCGGCATCCATGTTGATGCCCTTGATCTGGATGAAGCGCGGCTTGCCATCGGAAAACACCGTGCCGGCGACCGAGCGGGTCTGCTTCTCGGTGGTGATCGTCAGCTTGATATAACCGTCGTAAACACCTGATTTATCACGCTTTGCTTCCTGCAGGATGATGCCCTTGTCCTTCACCATGATCGGCGCCGAAACCATGTTGACATCGGCCACGACCGGGCGCAGCAGGCCGGCCAGCATGGCGCTGGTCAGCGCCGTGGTGTTCATGTCGGCGAAGATGCCGTCATAAAGCACCTCGACTTCCTTGATCGGGTTCTCGGTCACCTGGCCGGCAAACGCGCCCAGCACTTCCGCCAACTTGATGACCGGCTTCAGACGCGGCGCTTCATCGGCCGAAATCGAGGGCATGTTGATGGCGTTGGTGACGGCGCCCTTCAGCAGGTAATCCGACATCTGGTCGGCAACCTGAAGCGCCACATTTTCCTGCGCCTCCGTGGTCGAAGCGCCGAGATGCGGGGTGCAGACCACGTTTTCGAGGCCGAAGAGCGGGCTCTCGGTCGCGGGCTCGGTCTCGAACACATCGAAGCCGGCGCCGGCGACATGGCCGGACTTGATGGCTTCGGCCAGAGCCGCCTCGTCAACGAGACCGCCACGGGCGCAGTTGATGATGCGCACGCCCTTCTTGGTCTTGGCAAGCGCTTCTGCGTTCAGGATGCCGCGGGTCTTGTCGGTCATCGGAACGTGGAGCGTGATGAAATCGGCCTTGGCCAGAAGCTCGTCGAGCTCGACCTTGGTGACGCCCATCTTCTCGGCCTTGTCCTGCGACAGGAAGGGGTCGAAGGCGATGACGTTCATCTTCAAGCCGAGCGCGCGGTTGCAGACGATCGAGCCGATATTGCCGGCGCCGATGACGCCCAACGTCTTGCCGGTGATCTCGACGCCCATGAATTTCGACTTCTCCCACTTGCCGGCCTGGGTCGAGGCATCGGCGGCGGGGATCTGGCGGGCGACCGCCAGCATCAGCGAGATCGCGTGTTCTGCCGTCGTGATCGAGTTACCAAAGGGTGTGTTCATGACGATGATGCCGCGGCGCGAGGCGGCCGGAATATCGACATTGTCGACGCCGATGCCGGCGCGGCCGATGACCTTGAGATTGGTCGCCGCCTCGATCAGCTTCTCGGTTGCCTTGGTGGCCGAGCGGATCGCCAGACCATCATACTGGCCGATGACTTCGAGCAGCTTTTCCTTGTCCTTGCCGAGCTTCGGCTGGAAATCGACATCAATGCCGCGATCCTTGAAAATCTGGACGGCAGCTTCCGACAGCGCGTCGGATACGAGTACGCGAGGTGCCATGATGGCCTCCTTCAAAAAGAATAATTCTCTGGAATGAACGGCTCGCGCGGGCGATCACTGTCGGCGCGAGCCTCGTCAATTCGTCTCGCTCAGGCGGCGAGCTTGGCCTTTTCAGCCTGGAACGCCCAGTCGAGCCAGCCCATCAGCGCTTCCATGTCGGCGGTCTCGACCGTGGAGCCGGCCCAGATGCGAAGGCCGGACGGCGCGTCGCGATAGGCGCCGATATCGTAGGCGACGTCTTCCTTGTCGAGCGCGGACACGATCGCCTTGGCGAACGCGGCCTGTCCGGCATCATCGAGCGCCAGCACGGCGGGATCGACGATCTTCAGGCAGACAGAGGTGTTGGAGCGCGTCTCGGCCACGTCGGCTAGGTTTTCGATCCAGTCGTTCTTCTCAACGAAATCGAAGATCACCTTGGCATTGGCATCGGCCCGCGCCATCAGGCCTTCAAGGCCACCGACCTGTCTCGCCCATTTCAGCGCGTCGAGATAGTCCTCGACGCAGAGCATTGAAGGCGTGTTGATGGTTTCGCCGACGAAAATGCCCTCGATCAGCTTTCCGCCCTTGGTCATGCGGAAGATCTTCGGCAGCGGCCATTCCGGCGTGTAGTTTTCCAGCCGCTCGACAGCGCGGGGGCTGAGGATCAGAACGCCGTGGCCGCCCTCGCCGCCCAGCACCTTCTGCCAGGAGTAAGTAACGACATCGAGCTTGTTGAAATCGATGTCCTGCGCAAAGACGGCAGAGGTCGCATCGCAGATCGTCAGGCCCTTGCGGTCGAAGGGGATGAAATCGGCGTTCGGAACACGCACGCCAGAGGTCGTGCCGTTCCAGGTGAAGACCACGTCATTGTCGAAATTGACAGTGGAAAGGTCGGGGAGCTGGCCATAGGGCGCTTCGATCTTGCGCGCGTCCTTGAGCTTGAGCTGCTTGATGACATCGGTCACCCAGCCCGAACCGAACGATTCCCAGGCGAGCATGTCGACACCGCGTTCGCCCAGCAGCGACCACAGCGCCATCTCGACCGCGCCGGTATCCGACGCCGGCACAATGCCGATGCGGTAGTCGCCGGGAACGCCGAGGATCTCACGGGTAAGGTCGATCGCTTCCTTGAGCTTCGCCTTGCCGATTTTCGCACGATGGGAACGGCCAAGCGGCGCATCATTGAGCGCTTCGGGCGTCCAGCCAGGACGCTTCGCACAGGGGCCAGAAGAAAAGCGGGGATTGGCCGGACGCACGTCCGGCTTGGTCATGTCAGTCATAGTCTACCCTTTCAGATAGTGGCCTCTCGTTGGGGAGAGGTGTCCCGCCATCGGATATATGGAAGCTTTGGGGTCTTGGCAAGCGAAATAATTGTGACGGCTTAAATGGGCAAAATCAGCCGCGCGTGGTATTTTGCCGACTGCCAGACGACCGAATACCGCGGTGACACTCACGGTAACTCAGACATCAATCTCCCCCCTTGAGGGGCAGGGCTATCGCATATGAGCGATCATTGAGATGAG
>NZ_JBAKFR010000023.1:0-66381 GCF_053484295.1 Martelella sp. AMO21009 | reverse complement strand
CAGCGGCCCGCAGCTGCATCACAACAATAGCGCAGATCCAACAAACAATGCTCGGACTTGATCCGAGCATCCAGGCGGCTTAAGCCTCTGAATTAGCAAAGATTTATAGTGGGCCCCTGCCGGGCGGCCTGGATCCTCGGGTCAAGCCCGAGGATGACCCGGAATGTGGGAGACGTTTGACAGAAAACTGAGGCCGGGCGATGCTAACCGCCCGGTCTTTTTATGGTCATATGGTCTCGGCGTAGCTGACCGCACCGGCATTCAGAAAACATGCCTTGTCGAACAGGCCGAGATCGAGCGCATTCGGCAACCGCAAATCGGAGAGGGTCGGAAAGGCCCGGTTCATTGCCTCGAAACGACGGTCGACCTGGGCGACGAAGACGAAAATATGGCCGTGGTGGCGGGCATGGGCTCGCAATAGCCGGACCTGCTCGTCAAGCGGCGGGTTCTCGCGGCGCTGGTCCAGCAATTGCAGGTAATCGATGACTGCAAGCGTGCCGGCAGGCGCTCCGGCAAGCCTTGCGATCACGTAATCCGCCGAAATCCTGTCGCTGCCGTCGAAGACGAACCGGCCCTCATCCGGCGTCCGGTTCAGGGCGCGGAAATGACGCACCATGCCGGCTACCGTCTCCTCCAGCGAGAAGAAAAAGGCGCGATGGCCGGCGCGCGCTGCGTTCAGCGCGAGTTCGAGCGCAAGCAGCGTCTTGCCCTGGCCGGGACGCGCTGCCGACAGCAGCAGGTCGCCCGGCGCAAGCTTGTCATAGATGTCGCCGGCGGAGCGGGCCGAGGGAACAGCGGCGGCAAGCGCGCTCCAGCTTTCAAAGCCTTCCTGGACCGCGAGACGATCCAAAGCGCAATTGAGCGGAATGTCTTCCGCGCGGGCCAGTTTCCTGGCGCTATGTTTCAGCCGGTAAACGGGTCGGGAGAGTTTCATGGTTCAAACCTTCCATCCCGGACGATGGTGCAATCCCTCCTTATGCGATGGTCCGGACAGACGGTTTCATCGTGAAGCTCGGCACGTCAGGTGCTTTCCCGAATGGAGGGGGGCGGCGCGAGCAGCGCTCGACGCGCATGATAGCGTCAAATCCGAGTCGACAAAAGCATGGATGAAGCTGATCGCCCTTCCCGCGAAGCGCCGGAACGTTGTCCGGCCATCGGCGTTCACCCGATAGGAACCAGGATTGGCCAAACCAGCGGAGAGGAATGTGAGCGATAGCACTGAAGAAGACCCGCAATCGCTGAGCGGCATCACCAAGGAAGCGTTGGACCATGCCGAGGGCGCGCAGGTTTCGGTGGACGACATGCTGTCGACCTTCGGATCGGCATCCTTCGTGCCGCTGCTGATCCTGCCGTCCTTGCTGGTGATGTCGCCGCTCGGCGGCGTGCCGGGGCTCTCCTCGCTGTTCGGGATCATGATCGCGCTGATCGCGGTCCAAGGACTGATCGGCCGGAACAGCATCTGGCTGCCCGGTTTCATCCGCCACCGCTCGATCGAACGCGACAAGGCGGCCAAGGCGATGAAAAAGATCTTGCCCGTCACGCGCTTCATCGACCGCCACTCGCACAGGCGGCTCTCCTTCCTTTTCCAAAGCCCGCTCGATCGCATTCTGCCGCTTGCCTGCGTGCTCGCCGGCGCGCTGATGCCGGTTTTAGAACTGGTGCCGTTCGCCTCCGCCTTTCTGGGCCTTGCGGTCACCCTGATCGCCTATTCGATGCTCAGCCGCGACGGGCTGTTCGCGGTGCTGGCGATCGTTCCGGTTGCCGGGGCGCTATGGGTCGGCAAGACCGTGATCCTGTAACCTCACACGCGTTTTTCACCCCATCGTGACTTTCCGTTGAATTTGTATGGCGCTAGATTGGCCGCCATGTTTGATACGCGTCGACCGACAGGACGACGCAGCGATTGCAAAACCGGTGAAGGCTCCTGCCGTGCTGAAGCAGACGATCATATCGGCCGCCGTTCTCGCGGCGTTCGCCGCCGCCACGGCGCATGCCGGCAAAATAGAAAAGCCGCTCGGCGTGGTGGAACTGTTCACCTCGCAGGGCTGCTCGTCCTGCCCGCCGGCCGACAAGGCCGCGGCGGCGCTTGCCGACGAGGGCGACGTGATCGTGCTCAGCTATCATGTCGACTACTGGAACTATCTCGGCTGGACCGACACGATGAGCAGCCCGGAAAACACCAAGCGCCAGTATGATTACAGCGCCGCGATGGGCCGTTCCGGCGTCTACACACCGCAGGCCGTGGTCAACGGCCGGGCCGAGATGGTCGGCACCAGCCTGGACAAGCTGCGCGGAACGATTGCCGATCTCAAATCCGATGACAAGGGTCTGACAGTGCCCGTCAGCCTGCGCAAATCCGGCGACGAGGTGATCATCGATATCGGCAGCGGCAAGGGCAAGGCGGATGTGCTGGTGGTCTATTTCAAGAGCCGCGAACAGGTCGCGATCAAGGACGGCGAGAACGAAGGCCGGACCATCGATTACCGCAATATCGTCACCGACGTTCAGACGGTGGGCATGTGGCACGGCGAGGCCACCAAGGTGACGCTGCCGGCGCGCGTGCTGGAACCGCGCGAGAGCGATGGCTGCGCGATCCTGCTGCAGGCCACGGACGCAGACGGCAATCCCGGCGCTATCTTCGGCGCCACGATGGTGACCGCAGACTGAGCGGCCCGCCCCAAAAGCCGGAAAAGCCGCCGCTCCAGCACTTTCCGCCCGCTTCAGTGCGAAAAATTAACAACTTCTTTACCATGTTGCGCGAATCCTTGTGCCAGGATTTTTGATGCGGTTCTGCGCGCCGGGGGATTTGCGCGCAGCCGCCAACATTTTGGGGCAGCGGTATGGCGCAGGCGCGGATGGCACAGGAGAGGGCAGAGGCAAGACCCGGTCTCGACGCGCTCAGCCAGACGATCGAAGGCCTCGAGGCCCGGCTTTCCGAGATGATGGAAGCGCGTGCGGCGGGTGCCTCGCCCCGGATCCCTGCCAGATCGCCCGATTATCGCGACCGCACCCCCCGCGAGCGCCGCCTGCCGGCAGAGCCCGCCAATGCCCGTCTCGATGCCGAACTGCGCGACATTTCCCGCACGCTGAAGGATCTGCGCCAGTCCGTGCGCGACGATTTCACTGCGAGCCTCAGGGACGAACTCGCCGGGCTTCACACCATGCTCTCCCAGATCGAGCGGCAGACCGATACCCGCGACATTGACGACGACACCCGCAGCGAGCTGCTTCGGATTTCCGAGGGCGTCGACTGGCTGTTGAGCAACGCCGCCGCCGATGACGACAGCCGGCTGATGGCCGAGTTCGATCATCTGCAATCGCTGCTGCGCGGCCTTGCCGATGCCAAGAGCGTGGCCCGGCTGGAAAGCCGTTTCGACAATCTCGAACGCCAGATCGCGCCCTTCGATCCGGCCAGGCTCGATCTCGAGCTGACGGCGCTGGCGCGCGGACTGGACGATGTGCGCCGCTTTCTCGAAAACGATGATAGCGGCCACAGTCTTCAGGAAATCGAAGCCCGGATGACGGGGCTTGCCGAAGCCATGGAGGTGCTGTGCGCGCGCATTCCTGCTTCCGGTGACCGTCTCGACGGCCAGATGCACGCGATCGAGCGCCGCATCGACGATATCGACCGCAATCTCGAGCGGATAGGCCGTCGCCAGAGCGAGACCGTGCGCGACCCGGCGGTGGAGCGGCTGGAAGCCCGTCTTGGCGATCTTTCCAACGCCGTTGCCGCCGTCGACTGGCAGATGCGCGACCAGAGCACCAAGCAGGCAACGCTTCTGGAAAACCTCGACGCGGTTGCCCGCCGCATCGAAAGCCATAACGGCGCCGACGCCCATACCCGGCTCGAAGCCCGTATCGAGGCGCTCGCAGGTGCGGTCGAGCGGATCGGCAGCGAGCGCAATACGCTCGGCAAGGCGGTCGCCACGCTTTCCGACAAGGTCGGCGAGATCGACCTCACAAGCGTTGAGCGCCGGATTGCGGCGAAGCTGGACGGCGTCGGCGCGGGCGGACTGAGCGAGGCAGACCGCCGCGAGATCAAGGATCAGATCGGCCATCTGGCGGGCCTGATCGAGACCCGCGATCCCCGAGCGATCGAGGATGCGGTCAACCGCCTCAACGAGAATATCGCCGGGCTCGACCTCAAGAGCGCGGAGCGCCGCCTGGCGCAGAAGATCGAAACCGCCGGCTCGGATGGGTTCAGCGCCCATGACCGGCGCGAGTTGAAGAGCCAGCTTTCAAACCTTGCAACGCTGATCGAGAACAGGCGCGGTATCGAGCCGGCAGCCCTCGAAGACGCCGTCTCCCGCATCAACGGCAAGATCGGCCAGATCGACTTTTCCGCCGCCGAACGCCGCCTCGCGGCCCAGATTTCCGCCATGCCGGTCGCAGGTGCCGACCCCGAGTTGCGTCGCAAGATCGAGGCCAATCTTGTAGCCGAAAGCCGGGTGGCCGAGCGTCTTGACGCCCTCGACATCGCCGGCCTTGAGGAACGGTTGTCGCGCAAGATCGCCGCCGTGGAACAGAACGGCGCGGAAAGCCGCCTCTCCGCGCAACTGACGGCGCTTGCCAACCGGCTGGAAGAAAGCCGCCGCGACAAGAGCGGTCCCGAACTGCAGAAGCTCGAGCGCCAGATCGCAGAACTCACCACGCTGATGAACCGGCCGGAGCCGAAACTGCCGATCGGCGAGCTTGAGGAGCGGATCGGCGCTCGCATCGAGGCGCTGTCGGCCAGCAATGACGATCTTGTGATCGAGGCCGCCCAGCATGCTGCGGAAGAAGCTCTGAAGAATTTCGAGGCCGGCCGCAAGGGCGAGACCGACGAACATATCGAAATCATCAAGGGGCTCGCAGCCGATCTGAAGGCGCTCCGGGTCCCGGCGAACGCCGATCAGGACAAGGCGAGCGCCGGTCTTCACGACACATTGAAGACGATCGCGAGCCGGCTCGATGCCATGCCCGGCGTCAAATCCCCGGAGGCCCCGGAGACTGCTGAAGCGCCGGCAACGCGCGAGAAGCCGCAACCGCGGGTTCAGCCGTCTTCGCCTCTTGGCCCGCCGCCGTTCGAAACCCGTTTCAACGCCGCTTCTTCCACCGCGAAACCGGAGGAGGACGGTAGCCAGGACGTTCTGGATATCCTGTCGCGGGTGCGCGCGGGACATAAGAAGGACGCGATGCCGAGTCTCGGTCCCGTGCTGCCGGTGCATGAACGCCCGGCGGCGGAAAGCCGGAAAGGCGCGCGCTCCAAGCCCGCCGGCGTCATCAGCGAAGGTCTCGGCCCGCGCACGCCGCGCGCCGACCTGATCGCCGCGGCACGCCGCGCGGTCCACACGGCGGTCGAAGAAACCGGCGAAACGGAACAGACCGAGGCGGCCGAGCCGCCGAAGGACAGGTTTTCCCGCCGTCCGGTCTATCTCGCTGGCGGCGCGATCCTGCTTGCAATCATGGCCTATCCGCTCTTGACCGGCATGGGCCGCGACCGCGACGCCATTCTCCAGGCGGCGCAGTCGCTCGACGCCGCCACGATCAGGCGGGAAGCGCCACCGCCCGCGCCGGTCAAGGTCAGCAACGCCGCCCCGGCCACGATCGATCTCACCATGACGCCGGTGGTGAAGAACAATTTCGCCGCCGAAGCGCCCGAAGAGGTCGCAAGCGCGCCGGTGCGCGCCTTCAGCATGATCGAGACCGACAATGTGGTGACCGGCAGCATCGAGCCCGATGCGACCACGGACGCCGCCGGCCCTTCGCCCGTGGCGGCAAAGCTCAAGAAGGCGGCTGCCGCGCTTGAGGAGAAGACGGAAGAGGCGGTGGAGACCGCTGCCGTCACCACACGCGATGTGCTCGACGTCCTGAACACGCCGGCAAAGGCTGCGCCGAAAGCCGCCGAAGCTGAAACGCCGATTGCCAGCGCGCCCCCGGCGGAAGCCCCAACCCGGCAGGCCGAAACCGCCGCAACGGCTGAAGAAACCGGTTTCCGGCCGATCACGGCTGACCTGCCGGCCGGCCTTGAGACCAAGCTTCTCGCCGATGCCGCCAAGGCCGGCGATCCGGCAGCACTCTACGAGATCGGCCTGCGCTATCTCGACGGTCTCGGCTTCAAGCAGGATCTTTCAAAGGCCGCCTTCTGGTTCGAACTGGCGGCCGAGCGCGGCTCCGCGCCCGCCGCCTTTCAGCTCGGCAGCCTTTACGAGAAGGGCACCGGGGTTGACGAGGATGCCGGCAAGGCCGTTTCGCTCTATCGCGAAGCCGCCGAGAAGGGCAATGTCAGCGCCATGCACAACCTCGCCGTCATGCTCGCCAACGGCGCGGACGGCGGCAAGCCCGATTTTGCCGAAGCGGCCGAATGGTTTCAGAAGGCCGCCGATCACGGCGTCGCCGACAGCCAGTTCAACCTCGCCATCCTGCACGCCCGCGGCACCGGCACCGATGCCGATCTGGTGCAATCCTACAAATGGTTCGCCGTCGCCGCCAGGGAAGGCGACGCCGAGGCCGCCAAGCGCCGCGACGAGGTGGCCGAGGCGCTCGGCGACGCCGATCTCAGCCGTGCAAAGCAGCTTGCGCAAGCGTGGCAGGCCCAGCCGCTCGATGAATCCGCCAATCGCCTGACAAGCCCGAAAGAATGGACCCCGGCCGATCTCGTCGCCGCCAGCGCGCCCGTCGACAAGGAAACCGTGGTGCGGGATATCCAGACCATCCTCAACAAGAATGGCTACGATGCCGGCCCCGCTGACGGCGTGCTCGGCGCCAAGACCGATGCCGCGATCAAGGCATTCCAGAAGGCAAATGGCTTTGCCGCCGACGGTGCGATCACGCCCGAACTGGTAAAGGCATTGCTGGCCCGCAACAGCGCCTGAAAAGAATTGCAATATCACGGCTTTGCGAATTGACTTGCAGGGCTTTGAGTCGCAGAAAGAAAGCATTCTTAAGAAGGCTGGATTCAACATCCGGCCCAAATGCTATTGGGGACACGCGTGTCGATCTACCTGCCGATTGCCGAACTTTCGGTCAATATTTTCGTGATACTCGGCATGGGCGCGGCAGTGGGTTTCTTATCGGGCATGTTCGGCGTCGGCGGCGGGTTTCTGATCACGCCGCTTTTGATTTTCTATCAGATTCCTCCCGTGGTGGCGGTCGCAACCGGCGCGAGCCAGGTGGTGGCCTCCTCGGTCTCCGGCACGCTCACCCATTTCCGGCGCGGCACGCTGGACATGAAGCTCGGCACGGTGCTGCTGACAGGCGGTATTGTCGGCGCGACCGTCGGTATCTGGCTGTTTTCGCTGTTGCGCGATCTCGGCCAGCTCGATCTGGTGATCTCGCTGCTCTACGTCGTGCTGCTGTCGTCGATCGGCGGGCTGATGCTGGTGGAAAGCATCCGCGCCATCCGCCGCAGCGCCAAGCAGCAATCCGTCTCCCTGCGCAAGCCCGGCCAGCACAACTGGGTGCATCGCCTGCCGTTCAAGATGCGCTTCAAGAAATCCAAGCTCTATCTCAGCGTCATCCCGGTGTTCACGCTTGGCGGCATGATCGGCGTGCTCACCTCATCGCTCGGTATCGGCGGCGGCTTCATCATGGTGCCGGCGATGATCTATCTCCTGCGCATTCCGACCAATATCGTGGTCGGCACGTCGCTGTTCCAGATCATCTTCGTCTCCGCCTACACCACCGTGATACAGGCAACCACCAACTATTCGGTCGACATCGTGCTTGCCACCATCCTGATGCTGTCGAGCGTTATCGGCGCGCAATATGGCGTGCGCGTCGGCCAGAAGCTCAAGGGAGAGCAGTTGCGCGCGCTGCTGGCGATCCTTATCCTTGCCGTCGGCGTCCGCCTCGCCTTCGGTCTGGTCGTCACGCCGAGCGATGTGTTCTCAGTCGTCTTCGAGGGAGCGCCGCAATGATCCGCAACCTCCTCCTCCTCGCCGTGCTTCTTGTGCCCGCAGCAGCCTTCGCCCAGGTGCCGCAGCAGGAAACGCTGGAAATCGGCACCTCGACCAACCAGATCGCGATCACCTCGGATTTCTCCGGCGCCGACCTGACAGTGTTCGGCGCGATCAACGATGCCGATCCGATCCTGCTTTCCAAGGGCGCCTACGACATCGTTGTGATCCTGGAAGGCCCCAAGGCCGAGGCCGATGTGCGCCGCAAGGAGCGCGTCTTCGGCATCTGGGTCAATCGCGAGACGGTGACCTTCGAACACGTGCCGCGCTCCTACTCGATCTCGAGCACGCGGCCGCTGGATGAGGTAACCACGCCGCAGGCGCTGAATTCGGCCGGCATCGGCGTTTCGCATCTTCGCATCTCGCCCGTCGGCTATTTCGGCGATGCCAGCGACGTCGCGACCTTCCGCGAGGCGATGCTGCGGCTGAACGCCACGGACGCGCTCTACGACAGCGAGCCGGACGGAGTGTCCTTCGTGTCGAACAGCCTGTTCCGCGCAAGCCTCAGGCTTTCGGTGAACATTCCCCAGGGCACCCACACGGTCAGAGCCTATCTGTTCAAGAACGGTCGCCAGATCGCGACCGAGACCCTGCCGCTGAAGGTCGTGAAGACCGGGCTCGAAGCCCGGCTCACCGTCGCCGCGCACGAATATCCGCTGTTCTACGGCCTCGGCGCGGTGGCCATCGCGCTGTTTTCGGGCTGGTTCGCCAGCGTTATCTTCCGCAAGAGCTGAGCTCAGCAATCATCCAGAAGGCGGGCGAGCGTGCTGCGGCCGAGCGTCGCCATGCCGGGATTGCTCGCCTCGTAATACCAGACGAGCCCGATTGCCTGAGCAAACGCCCAGGCGGCGCCCCTTTGCCACTCCAGTTCGTCCGAGCCGAGGCTCTGCCTGATCCGGACCCGGCGCGGAGCATCGAAGAGATGCCAGCAGGCCACCAGATCAAGCGACGGATCGGCCGGCCCGAAGGCGCCGCCATCCAGCACGCCCGCAAGCCGATCCCCCTTCACTAGAAGATTGCCCGGGATCAGGTCCCGATGGCTCATCACGTCCGGGCCGCCCGGCGGCAGCAGCCGCAATCTTTCCCACAAGGCCGAAAGCCGCGTGACATCGAGCAGGCCGCGGCTGTTTTCAAGGCAGGTCGAAATCCAGGCATCGTGATCCGTCAGGCGGCCGCCCCGCCCGCGCCCGTCAAACCGCCGCCCTTTGGTATCCGCCTGCCGGAGCGATGCGATCAATCGCGCGATATCATCGGCAAATCCGTCGGACCCGGCCAGTCCCGCGGGCGTCGCGACCGCGCCCGGCAGAAATGTCTGCAGCGTCCAGTACATCGGATAGCCGTCGCCCGGCCGGCCAAGGCCGAGCGGCTCCGGGCAGGGCACCGGACAACAGGCAGCCAGTTCGGCAAGCGCGCGCGCTTCGGCCTCAAGCCGGATGCGGCACGCTTCGGCGTCCTCCCGCCGCCTGGGAAAGCGCGCCGCGATGTTTTGGCCGACACGAAAGATCGCATGGTCCGTCCCGCCCGCAAGCGGGCTCACCGGCAGATCGCGATACCGGGGAAACTGTGCGGAGATCAGCGCGCGCGCCGCCGGGAGGCTGACGGGCACTTCATCAGCGTGCATCAGCAGCCAAGCGCTGCAAAGGGCAGCGAATAGACCCTGTCCGGGCCCAGCATGTGGACGTTGAGCAGCTTTCGATTGAACAATCCGGCAAAGGCGCGATGGCGCAGGTCCAGCCCGCCACGCGTGGTGGCGAAGGCCGGTAGCATCAGCCGCGTCTCGTCAGCGGCAAAGCACGGGCGGCGGACGGATTTGCCCGGTCGGTGCAGCACGGCGGAGGGGTGGAGATGGCCGCAGATTTCCGCGCCGGCATTGCGGCCCGGTTCATGACAGAAAGTCAGTCCCTCGAATTCCCAGACATCGAACACCCGCCCCGGAAGCCCGCCGACGCCATCGGGATCGTGATTGCCGTTGATCCACACCCAGTCGCAGCTTTCCGCAAGAGCCGAAAGCTTTTCCCGCGTCTCCGTCGGCATTTCGCGCGCGCCGACGCGGTCGTGGAAATTGTCGCCGAGCGAGACCACGCGGGCGGGGCGATAGCGGGCGACTACGGCCGCAAGCCCGGCAAGCGTGCGGCCGGTATCGTAGGGCGGCAGGAAGAAGCCGCGGCGCGCATGGGCCGCCCCGCGCTCCAGATGGAGATCGGAGACGACGAGGAGGCCGAGTTCGGGGAAGAAGGCCGCTCCGGACGCATCGAATTGAACGGCATGGCCCGAAAACCGGCGCGCGCGGCCGGCCTGCCCTTCCCGTTCGATCGCCTGCACGTTCATTCGCCTGCCTCTTCATGCAACATCTCGGCCGCCTCAAGTGCCGCCGCCAATTCATCGGCGGCTTCCTGAAGCACGGCGTCGCCGGCGCCACCATTGACGCTTTCGCGGCCGATTTCCAAGAGCACCGGCACTGCCAGCGGCGAGACCCGCTCCAGCCGGTAGTGCACGAGATGGCCCTTGATTCGTTCCAGCATTGTGCCAAGGCGAGCGATGTCCAGCAAGCCAGCTGCCGCATCCGCACGGGTTGCCTGCAGCAGGATATGGTCGGGTTCGTGGCTTCTGAGCACGTCATAAATCAGGTCGGCGGAGACCGTCATCTGGCGGCCGGTCTTCTCCTTGCCCGGATAGCGCCGCTCGATCAGGCCGGCGATTGTGGCGCAGGCGCGGAAGGTGCGCTTCAGCATATAGCTTTCGTCAAGCCAGGCCTCGAGATCGTCGCCGAGCATGTCCTCGTCGAACAGCTCCTTGAGATCGAGCGTACCATCGGCCAGCATCGCCCCGATATCCTTCAGCCCCCAGATCGCCAGCGAATAGTCGGTCGAGACGAAGCCGGTGGGGGACGCGCCCATGCGCTCCAGCCGCCGGGTCAAAAGCATACCAAGCGTCTGGTGCGCCAGCCGTCCCTCGAAGGGATAGGCCACCATGTAGAACCGGTTTTCGAGCGGGAAGGTCTCCACCAGCAATTCGCCGCGGCCTGGCAGGTGCGAGTGCTGCTGTTGCAGCGCAAGCCACTCGCGCACCGGGCCGGGCAGCGGCTTGCGGCGTTCCGGATCGGCGAGCATCGCCCGCACACCGTCTGCAAGGTAGGTCGACAGCGGAAACTTGCCGCCGGCATAGGCCGGGATTTTGGGGTCGGTATCGAAGGCGACCGAGGCCAGGCATTCATTCTCGCGGATGCCCTCGAAGCGCAGCACCTTGCCGGAAAACAGGAAGGTGTCGCCGGGTCTGAGCATCTCGATGAAATACTCCTCGACTTCCCCCAGCGTGGGCCCGCCACGCAGCGGCCCGCCGCGCTTGCCCGCGCGCACAAGCCTGATCTTCAGCATTGGCATCTCGACGATGGTGCCGAGGTTGAGGCGATACTGACGGGCGACGTCAGGATGGGAAATCCGCCACGTGCCGTCCGCCGTCTGCCGGATCTTGGCATAGCGCTCATAGCTGCGCAGCGCATAACCGCCGGTCGCGACGAAATCGACAACGCGGGCGAAGGTCTCGCGGTCAAGCCCGGTATAGGGCAGCGCGGTGCGGACCTCGTCAAAAAGCATGTCGATCTCGAAGGGTTCGGCGCAGGCCATGCCGAGCACATGCTGGGCCAGCACATCGAGCGCGCCCTCGCCGATCGGCGGGCTATCCTGCGCGCCGACATAATTGGCATCGAGCGCGGCCTGGCATTCCATCACCTCGAACCGGTTGGCGGGCACCAGAATGGCGCGGCTCGGCTCGTCCATGCGGTGGTTGGCGCGGCCGATCCGCTGTGCCAGCCGGCTCGCCCCCTTCGGCGCGCCGATATGCATCACAAGGTCGATATCGCCCCAGTCGATGCCAAGGTCGAGCGTGGAGGTGGCGACGACCGCGCGCAGTTTTCCCGCCGCCATCGCCGCCTCCACCTTGCGGCGCTGGCCGACATCGAGCGAGCCGTGATGCAGCGCGATCGGCAGGTTGTCGTCATTGATGCCCCAAAGCTCCTGGAACACGATCTCGGCCTGCGAGCGGGTGTTGACGAAGATCAGCGTCATGCGCCGCCGTTTCAGTTCCTCGTAGATATCGGGCGCGGCATAGCGGGCAGAATGGCCCGACCATGGAATGCGCGCGGAGGCCTTCAGGATGGTGATTTCCGGCCGCGCGCCGCCTTTCACCGTGATCAGCCCGGCATGGGGCGGCTCGACCTCGCCCGTCTGCGCCACCAGCCAGCGCTGCAGCTCCATCGGGTCGGAGACGGTGGCGGAGAGGCCGATAGCGGTGAGCTCCGGCCGCAGCCCCCGAAGCCGCGCAAGCCCGAGCGAAAGCAGATGGCCGCGTTTGGAGGTGACCAGCGAGTGCAGCTCGTCGAAGATCACATAGCGCAAATCCTCGAAGAAGCGGTCGGCATCCTTGCCGGCAAGCAGCAGCGCAAGCTGTTCCGGCGTCGTCAGCAGGATATCCGGCGGTTTCAGGCGCTGGCGCTGGCGCTTGGCCTGGGGCGTATCCCCGGTGCGGGTCTCCATCGTGATGGGAAGACCGGTCTCGACCACCGGGCGCTCAAGATTGCGCGCGATATCGACGGCCAGCGCCTTCAAGGGCGAAATGTAGAGCGTGTGGACGCCGCGCGGCCTCAGCCCCGGCTTTTGCGGCCCACGCCGGTCGAGATCGGAAAGCGACGGCAGGAAGCCGGCAAGCGTCTTGCCCGCGCCGGTGGGTGCGATCAGCAGCATGTCCTCGCCAGCGCCCGCGCGCGCCAGCAGTTCAAGCTGATGCGGGCGCGGCTGCCAGCCGTTCTCGGCGAACCAGCGGCGAAAGCGCTCCGGCAATGTTTCCGTTTCGTTCATGAGCGCAAAATGGCAATTATTGGCGAGGATGGCCAGCGGTTATTTCACCGGCTCACATCGCGATATAGCGATCACGCCGGTGGTTGATTGCAAGCACCAGATTGATGACCACGGCGCCGGCGACCGAGCAGGCGATGATGAAGGGCGTCGCGACGAAGAAGGACAAGAGCAGCACACAGCCATCCAGCATCAGTTGCACATAGCCTGCCTTCCAGCCGAACCGGTCCTGCAGGTAAAGCGCCAGAATGCCAAAACCGCCAAGACTTGCCGAATGGCGAAACAGGATCAGGAGCGCCGCGCCCACCAGAACGCCGCCGAACAGCGCGCCGACCAGCGGATCGGTCTCGCCGATCGTGATGAAATCAGGCACCACTGCTGTGAGAACCGAGGTGAGCGCCACCGCGAGAAAGGTCTTGAGGGTGAATTTCAGCCCCAGTCGCTTCCAGGCGAAATAATAGAACGGCAGGTTGACGATGAAGAAGGAAATACCGAAGTCGAGCCTCGTGGCATAGGTCAGCAGAAAGGCGAGACCCGCCGTGCCGCCCGTCAGGAGCCCGCCGGCCTTCAGCACCATCACGCCGAGGCAGGCGAGCATGGAGCCGGCAATAATGCCCTGCGCATCCTCCAGCGCCGAATGGCTTTCGGAGGTCGAACTGACGATCCCGGCGAGAAAGCGGTTTTCAGACAAGGCTCCAGGCTCCGGACATGAAAAATCGGGACCGGACCGGCCCCGATAGTTCCATCGCTCAAATCAATGCGCGGGTCAAATCGGCAGTCAAACCACGTCATCCTGATTGACGCGGCCGCCCTCGCCTTCCCAATTGAGAATGCGACGGGTTTCGCTGCCGGTGAATTTCAGCCGTATACCGACGCCGCCCTCCTTCTCCTCGGGCAGGAAGATCACGCCGAGCGCTTCCAGCGTCATCTTCAGCTTCTCGACCGAGTTGTCGCCCAGATCGGCGGCGCCGTTCTCGAATGCCTCGATCCGATCCTCCGCGATCCCGCTTTCGGCGGAAAGCGTCGGGCGGTCGATCCGGGCGAGAATGCGCGCGGCATGGCAAAGTTCAGGCGTGAAGGTCATGATCAGCCTCCTTTCGGTCTGTTGGACACATTTTGAGGTAAACGCGTATGACCGTCCCGGGGTTCCGCCCGCCGAAATATCGGTGGCGTCAGGGAAGCCGTTTGACCGCCAGAAACAGGATGCCGGGAACGGGTTCGCCCGCATCCTTGCGCAAGGCCGCTCGTTCATGGCGCTTCAGCGCGAAACCGGCTTCCGACAACAGGCCCTCGACATAGGCGAAGGCGTGGGCGTAGCGCAGCGACGGCAGCAGGGTATAGGCCTCGGCATCCCCGCCATCCTCAACCGAAAACAGGAACAGGCCGCCGGGCGCAACCAGGGCCGCGACATTCGCCATCAGGCTTTCAAGCGCGCCGAGATACATCAGCACATCGGCGGCCACGACCAGATCGGCGCGGTGGCGCGCAAGCTCCGGCGAAAACAGACCGCTTTCCTCCGGCGCAAGCAAAAGATCGGCCTGGGCAAGGTGCTGGTAGACCGCCTTCTCCTCCGCCTTCGCCAGCATATTGGCCGAAAGGTCGAAGCCTTCCAGACGGTCGACCCGCGCGCAAAAGGCAGCGCCCGAAAGCCCGGTTCCGCAGCCAAGGTCGGCGCAGAGCTGAAACCGCCGTTCCGCGCCCTCGCTCTTTTCCAGAAGCGCTGCAAGCCTTTCCGGCGCATTGTAATCGAGCCGCTCCGTCAGCGCCGCGTCGAAATGATCGGCATAGGAATCAAACAGCGCCTCAACATAGCGGCCGGGCGGATGGGCGGGCGGCTCGGCGGCGCCGAGAACGGCAAGCTTCAGGCTTGCGGCGAACAGGTCGTCGTCATCCTCGCCCTCGAGCTTTTCCAGCGTTTCGATCGCCGCCGCGACATCGCCGGCATGCTCGCGATAGGCGGCAAGCAGGGCGAGGCCCGCCGGCCAGTCCGGCACAAGCGCCATAGCCTGCTCCATCACTTCCGCCGCTGCGGCATGATCGCCGGCCTCGTCCAGCATGCGGGCATAGTCTGCGCGGCGATCTGCAATCAGGTCGCCCGAGGAAAGGGAAAGAACGCTCATGTTTCGAAAACCGGTAGGGAACTGAGCGCCAATGTCGCTTTTCGAAACGAAAAGCAAGCGGAATCGCATCACCGCTTTTTATCTTGAATGCGCCGCAAAGCCTCTTTATCTAGCCCGACAAAGGAGAGCGGCATGAGCAACGACATAAACAGGTTTCTCGGCGGCAGCGTGGTCGGCACAATCGTCAAGCTGCTGGTGGTCTCGCTGATCGTCGGCTTCATCCTATCGGCGCTCGGCATCCATCCGCTCGACATCTATTACGGTATCATCGATTTCCTGCGAAACATCTGGAATCGCGGCTTTGCAGCACTGGGCGAGGTTGGCCATTATTTCGTGCTGGGCGCGATCATCGTCGTGCCGGTCTTCCTGATCATCCGCATTCTGAGCTATCGCCGTTGACACAGATCGCCACCACCCGCCGCGTCCTGCTTTTGGGCGCGCTCGCCGCCGGCGTTTCCGCCTGCAGTCCGTTTTTCGGCAGCGGCCTTCCGCGCGGCGATGTCGACAGCGAGGCGATGACGTCCACCTTCCTGCCCTGGGTCAACGATCTGCGCAAAAGCCGTGGGCTTTCGGCGCTATCCTATTCGCGCGCCTGCGAGCAGGCGGCGATAGATCAGGCGAGCCGGATGGCGCTTGCCGACAAGATGAACCACATCACCGGCGGCGAAAGCGTGCTTGTCCGGTTCAAGCGCATGGGCCTGCCGCTACCTGCGGCTGAAAACATCGCCATGCAGCAGCGCACGCCGGAGCGCGCCTTCCAGGCCTGGGTCAATTCGCCGGGGCATCTGAAGAACATGTTGGGAAATTATTCCCATGTCGGCGTCGCCCGCGCCGTCAGCCCCAATTCCGGCAACCAGCCCTTCTGGGCGATGTGCCTTAGCCAGTAAACGGTTTCGCCGCCCATTCCGCAACGCCGCTGTCGCGCAGCGCGCGCGGCGAATTGACTCCGGCCTCGTGCATGGCGGCGATGATGGCCGTCAGGCTGTCCTCGATCAGTTGCGGCCCCTCATAGGTCATGCCGGAATAGATCTGCACCAGATCGGCGCCGGCGCGGATCTTCTCCACCGCCCGCGCGCCGGAATTGACGCCGCCGACGCCGATGAGCGCAAGATCGGGCCCAAGGCGCTGGCGCATGCGGGCGAGAAGTGCTGTCGAGCGATCAAACAGCGGCGCGCCGGATAGCCCGCCGGCCTCGCCGGCCAGCTTTGCTTCGCGTAGACCCGCGCGCGACAGCGTGGTGTTGGACACGATGACGCCGTCGAGCGTGCTGTCCAGCACTTCAGCGACGATATCATCGAGGCCTTCCTCCGTCAGGTCCGGCGCGATCTTCAGGAACACCGGCACCTTGCGGGCAGCTTTTTCCCGCGCCTCGGCGACCCTGCCGAGAAGCCGCGCAAGCTCCGCGCGCGCCTGCAGATCACGCAGGCCCGGCGTATTGGGCGAGGAAATATTGACGGTAAGATAGTCGGCAAGCCCTGAAAACCGGGCAATGCCGGCCACATAATCGGCAATCCTGTCTTCCGAGGTCTTGTTGGCCCCGATATTGACCCCGATGACGCCCGGACCGCGCCGGCGCTCGAGGCGAGCTGCCAGCGCGTCGTGGCCGTCATTGTTGAAGCCCATACGGTTGATCACCGCCTCATCCTTCACCAGTCGGAACAGTCGCGGCTTCGGGTTGCCGGACTGCGGGCGCGGTGTGACCGTGCCGGCCTCGGCATGGCCGAAGCCGAGCTTCAGCAGGCCGTCGAGCGCCTCGCCATTCTTGTCGAGCCCGGCGGCGACACCCAGCGGATTCTTGAAGGCGAGACCGGCCACCGTGGTCGCGAGGCTCCTGTCCCCGGCATGGCGGGCGCCGGGCAGGAGACCGGTGCGGATCGCCTTCAGCGTCAGGCCGTGGGCAAGCTCGGGATCAAGCGCGAAGGCGGCGCGGCGACCGCCGCAACGGTAGAGGTCGATCATCAAAGCAATCCCGAAAAATCGTGACGGCCGTCGCGTTGGATGGGCAGCGGCTTCTCCCACAGAACGGCATCGAAAGACAGATCGCTATAGAGATGGGGAAATAGCGCCCCGCCGCGCGACGGCTCATATTCCAGAGCGTCACCCAGCGCCGCGGGATCGACAGCGACCAGCAGCAGACCCGCCTGACCGGCGAAATGCCGCGCGGCAGTCTCTTCCACCTGATCGGCGGTCGAGAAGTGGATGAAACCATCCGCGAGATCGACCGCCGCGCCCCTGAAGACGCCGGCGGACCGGGCCGCCTGCCATTCGTCCTCGGAAACGATCTTGTAAATCGGTTGCTGGTTCATATCCGTCCCGTCGCTTTGCTGTCCGGCACCGGGTTTGGCAAAGAGTGGCGCAAATGTCCATCGCCACGCGGTCTCGGCGGCCGAAAGCAAGGGGAAATCGCGTATTTGACGGCATTATGCGCTTTTTTGGGTTGCTAATGGGGCATGGCGGCGATCATAAATAGCAGGACCACCATTGTTGTGCCGTCAAACAGTTGCAGCAGCGCGAGGTCGAATGTTAAGGGTTGTGAAACTGCCTTTGGGAGGAGGCCAGGAATGACCGGACAAACCATTCTGATCGCGGACGACCACCCGCTGTTCCGCAGCGCGCTGAAACAGGCGATCGGCGGCATGGCGACGCCCTATGCCGTGGTCGAGGCGGGCGATTTCGAAAGCGCCCAACAGGCCGCGCGCGACAACCCGGAAGCCGAACTGCTTCTGCTCGATCTCGCCATGCCGGGGGTGAGCGGATTGTCAGGCCTGATCACGCTGCGCTCCGAATTCTCCAGCCTTCCGATCGTGGTGATCTCCGGCAGCGACGACGACGACACCATTCGCCGCTCGCTCGCGCTCGGCGCCTCCGGCTTCATCTCGAAATCGGTCGGGATCGACGAATTGCGCAACGGCATCCGCAAGGTGCTCGCGGGCGAGGTCTACACCCCGGAAAACTATGGCGGCGGCGAGGAAAGCGATCCCGATATCGCCGACATGCTGCAGCGGCTGCAGACGCTGACGCCCCAGCAGTCGCGTGTGCTCAGAATGCTGTGCGAGGGGCTGTTGAACAAGCAGATCGCCTATGAGCTCGGCGTCTCGGAGGCAACCGTCAAGGCGCATGTCTCCGCGATCCTGCTGAAGCTCAATGTCGACAGCCGGACCCAGGCCGTCATCCAGCTCGGCAAGGTCAATATGGCGATGGTTGCGTGATGACATGTAAAAGACAGGATTTTATTCCTGTCCGTCTTTACGCTGCGATATCCGTTAAGCTATAGGTTAAGTGGATATCAACCGACCCGACGGCGATGTTTGAAAAGCTCACCCATAGCGAGATCTGGAGCGCGATCGACCGGCTTGCCGCGCGCCACAAGCTCACCCCGTCGGGCCTCGCGCGCAAGGCCGGGCTCGATCCGACCACCTTCAACAAGTCGAAGCGGCGCGCGCCGGACGGCCGGGAACGCTGGCCGTCGATGGAATCCTTCGCCAAGATACTGGCGGCCACCAACACATCGATGACGGAGTTCGTCAACGACAGCCCGGCGGCTGTCGGCGGCGTTCCGGGTCCGATCGGCAGCTTCCCGCCGCAGCCTTCGACAATCCCGCTTCTCGGCCTGGCGCGCGCCGGCGCCGGCGGCTTCTTCGATGATGGCGGCTATCCGGTCGGCCAGGGATGGGACGAGGTCGACTTTCCCGTTCCCTCCCGCAGCGCCCAGGGGATCTACGCCCTCGAAGTGCAGGGCGACAGCATGATGCCGCTTTACCGCGACGGCGACGTGCTGATCGTGGAGGCCAATGCCGAGACCCGCAAGGGCGACCGCGTGGTGGTGCGCACCCGCGAGGGCGAGGTTCTGGCCAAGGTTCTGGTGCGCCGCACCACCCGCCAGATCGAACTGATGTCGATCAACCCGGCCCATGCCAATATCGTCTTCGACCTTTCAGACATAGAATGGATTGCCCGCATTCTCTGGGCCAGCCAGTAATTTCCAAGACCGAGAGAGACCCCATGTCCCGATCCGAGCTTACCCATTACGACGCGCTGATTTATGTGATGGTGATGGCCTCCGCCGTCGACAGCGCGATGAGCGACACGGAAATGGCGCGGATCGGCCATATCACCCGCTCGCTGCCGGTATTCGACGGGTTCGACGAAAACGACCTCACCCGCATCGCCCATGACTGCGCCGGGATCGTGTCCGGGCCGGAGGGCATGGATATCGCGCTGGAAATCATCCGCGACACGCTGCCCAAGCAGCTCTACGACACGGCCTATGCGCTGGCCGTCGAGATCATGTCCGTCGATCAGGTTATCCGCGCCGAGGAAATCCGCCTGCTGCAGCTCCTCCGCGACCGACTCCACCTGGACAAGCTGACCTGCGCGGCGATCGAACGCGGCGCGATTGCTCGGTACCGCACCGTTTGAGGCGGCTTTCGCCGGTTCTAATTATCAACTTCGCTTGATTAGATATACCTAAAGTATTTCGCGGACCTATACTCCCGACCTAGTGCCGGACACATGGTTGAACGGCGCATTCCGACATCACCACAAAGCAACATTTCCAGCTTGTCTTTTCCGTTACCTTGAGTCTTTACTAGTAAGAAAAAATAAAATGGGCGCGCGGTAAAGAGGGGTATCATGTCCGTGTTCAAGCAGGCCGTTATCCGCACGCCGGATCGCGCCTCTGCTGCCCTGCGTTCGCTCCCGAAAGCGATCTGGAAGGAGCGCCAGATGTTACGTCGCCTCGGCTTTGACGAAACCGTCATCGAGGATGGGATCAAGGCCGCGCTCGCCAACAATACCACGATCGAAAAGGAGCTTCTTTTCAGCGGCGCGGTCGCTTCGGACGACTATTACAGGAGGCTCGCCCGCTATCTCGTGCTGCCATTCGTAAGCCACATCGATCCGGATTGCGTCACGGACCGCCCCGGGATCGACCGCCTCCTGGCCGACCCGCGCGGCCTCAGGCTCGACAGCGGAGAGGCCGAGCGCCGTTTCGCCGTGGTCCCCACCGTCGGCGATCTTGCTGATCTTCATCTCCGTCTGGCGTCGCGGCCCGAAATCAGGCGCTGCGTCATCATCACGACACCGGAAGCCGTGCGCGCGGCGGTCTGGAAGACCGGCGAAGGCCGGCGGCTCACCAACGCCGTCAACGACCTCATGGTCTGGGAGCCGCGCTTTTCCGCGCGGATCGTGTTCTGGGGCAAACAGGGCTTCCTGCTCGGTGGCGGCGCGGCGACGCTGATTGCCGGTCTCTTGTTCTTTCCCGCCGAGACCCTGCTGCTTGCCCATATCGCATTCACGACGCTCTACATGTTCGCCCTGCTCCTCCGTATCGCCGCGGTGCGGGCGAGACCCCGGGCGCACGCTCCAAAACCTAACACCGAGCCGCCGGACCTGCCGGTCTACACCGTCCTGATCCCGCTCTATCGCGAGGCCGGGATGATCGCGCAATTGACGGAGAGTATGCAACGCATCAACTGGCCGGCCTCCAAGCTCGATATCAAGCTGGTCTGCGAGGCGGATGACGCGGAAACCATCAACGCCATAGCGCGGGCCCGGCTGCCGTCGCAATTCGAGCTTGTGGTCGTGCCCGCCGGCGGCCCCCGGACCAAGCCGAATGCGCTCAACTACGCGCTCTGCGGCGCCAGGGGCCGGTTCGTGGTGATCTATGATGCCGAGGACCGGCCGCATCCCGACCAGTTGCGCGAAGCCTGGAACACGTTCCGGCAATCGCCGCGTGAGCTTGCGTGCCTTCAGGCGCCGCTGACGATCTCCAATGTCGGAAGAAACTGGATCACGGGGCTTTACGCCTGCGAATATGCCGGTCTTTTCCGCGGCATTCTGCCGTTTCTCGCTCTTCACCGGTTTCCGATACCGCTCGGCGGCACCTCCAACCATTTTCGCATTCAGGCGCTACGCGCCTGCCGCGGCTGGGATCCCTACAATGTCGCCGAGGATGCCGATCTGGGCCTTCGAATGCACCGGCTCGGCTATTATTGCGGGGTCATCACCGCGGAGACGCTGGAGGACGCGCCGACGGCGATCCGGCCCTGGATTGCCCAGCGATCGCGCTGGCTCAAGGGCTGGCTGCAGACGGCGCTGGTGGCGCTCAGGGAGCCGGGGCGGCTGCGCGACGAGCTGGGTCTGCTCGGCTTTGCCGTTTTCCTGTCCAATACCGGCGGGATGATCCTGTCATCGCTGTTGCACCCGCTCCTGTTCGTGTCGGTGCTGACGACCGGATGGCTGTTGCTCCACCCGGTTTCCGACCCGGGGCCGCTTCAGCAGATCCTGACCGGCATAGACCTGATCAACATTATCGCCAGCTACTGGATATTCCTGCGGCTGGGCGTGTCGAAAATGCGCAAGGGAGAAATGGTCAGCATGCGCGCAAGCGCCCTTTGGCTGCCGCTCTACTGGCTGATGCTGTCGTTTTCGGCCTGGAAGGCATTCGTGGAACTCTACCACGCGCCCTATCTGTGGCGCAAAACCGAGCACAAGCCAGCGGAAAAGTGAAGAGACCCTGGAGCGGGTAGCGGGAATCGAACCCGCGCGTTCAGCTTGGGAAGCTGACAGGCTACCATTACATCATACCCGCCCGTCCGATCGCGTCGGAAGCCGTTCCATACCACTGCCTGCGCACCGGCGGCAAGCTGAAAAAGCGAGGGTTCAGCGAACCGGCTGCAGCCCGCCGGCAAGCGTCGGCAACAGCTCCGAGACCGTGGGATGGATGGGCACCGCCCATTGCAGGTCTTTGGCCACAGCGCCCATGTTGATCAGGTTCAGGACGGCGTGGATCGCCTCATCTCCGCCGGGGCCGAGAATGGCGCCGCCGAGAAGCTTGCCGCTATCGGCATCGGCGATGAGCTTCATCAGCCCCGCCGTCTCGCCCTTTTCCTTCGCGCGGGAGACGTTGGTCATCGGCCGGCTGCTGACGGCGACATTGTAGCCGGCCCTTTTCGCTTCCGTCTCGCTCATCCCGGCGTGGCCGAGCGGCGGATCGGTGTAAAGCGCATAACCGGCGACGCGATCGTCGACCGAGCGCCTTTCGCCATCGAAAAGATTGGCGGCGACGATCTCGTAGTCATTATAGGACGTGTGGGTGAAGGCCCCGCGGCCATTGCAATCGCCGAGCGCGAAAATGCCGGGCTGGCTGGTCTCAAGACCGGGACCGACAGTCACGAAGCCCCGGTCATCGGTGGCGACGCCCGCCTTGTCGAGACCGAGATCGTCGGTGTTGGGCTTGCGGCCGAGCGCCACCAGCAGGTCCGATCCTGCGGCCGTCCGGGTCTCGCCGTCGCAATCGGCATGCATGACGATGCCGTCGCCGCGCCGCTCGACGCGGATGCACTCCGCGCCGGTCATCACCGTGATACGTTCATCCTCCAGGAAGCCGCGCACCGCCTCGCTGACCTCCGGGTCCTCGCGGCCGATCAGATGCGCGCCGCGCTCCACCACCGTTACCTTTGCGCCGAACCGGGCAAACATCTGGGCGAATTCCAGCCCGATATAGCTGCCGCCCAGCACCAGCAGGTGCTCAGGCAGACGGTCAAGGTTCACCATGTCGGTGTTGGTGAGATACGGAATTTCGGAGAGACCCTCGATATCCGGGACCGTCGGCCGGCCGCCGACATTGATGAAGATCTTCGGCGCGGTCAGCGTCTCATCGCCGATCGCGACCCGGTCGGGACCTTCGAATCGGGCATGGCCGCGCAGCAGCGTGACATTGTCGAGGCCCGTAAGCCAGCTTTCAAGGCCAGAGCGCGAGGCCCCGGCGATCTCGGCCGTGCGCGCCTGGACCCGCTTCATATCAACGCTGACGGAGCCACCGATATCCACGCCGAAATCAGCCGCAACCCTTGCCACATGGGCGGCGCGGGCGCTGGCAACCATGGTTTTGGTCGGCGTGCAGCCGGTGTTGACGCAGGTGCCGCCGACCTGATGACGCTCGATCAGCGCGACTTTCCGGCCTTCGGCGGCAAAACGCGCCGCAAGCGGCGGCCCCGCCTGCCCTGCTCCGATGATGATGGCGTCGTATATCCTCATAGGCTCCACACGATAGAGGCTGCGGCGAGAATGGCAACCGCATCCTCGATCAGGGCGGCAGGCCGGTCGCGGCCGAAACGCTCCGCGAGCCGCTGCCGGACGGCTGCACCGCCGAGCGTGCCGACCACCGCGCCGGCAACGCCAAGCACGAGGCCCGCGATCCAGAAGCCCGAGGCCAATCCGATCGCCGCGCCGCAGACCGCGCCCATGACGATGCGCGCGCCGAATTGCGGCGGCACCTTGCGGCTTGGCGTGGAGGGAAGCTGGTCGGTGACGAGTTCGACGAGCGCCAGCACGCTCAATATGCCGACGGCCCAGGGCGAGGCCAGAAAGGAGAGCCATGAGCCGGAAAGATCAAGGATGCCCAGCCAGGCGGCCCAGCTGATAGCAGCCGGCGCCGTCATCGCCCTTAGTCCCGCAACAATACCGATGAACAACGCCAGAAGATAAAGCATGCCGCCAACTCCCAACCCGGTTGTGATTTGTCAATTTACCACGGCGCGGTCGGGCCGCAATGTGAAAAGCGAGGGCAACGCGGCACTTGACGTCAGCGATTTTGCGGCTAAGTCTGGTGCAGTCCGGCGCATCCTGGAGGAGCCGCGACGAACCCGGTGCCGGGCCCCTCTGGCGAGAGTTTGACGGCGCTCTCGTGATGTCGGTACCGCCCGCAAATTAGCCGGCGGACATGGTTACCATGCTTCAGTATCCGATCTTTTGTGCGCGCGCGCAGCGTATGCGCATGCGCGCTTTCGCCAATTTTCTCAACGCAGCCTCCTTGCCGGAGGCGCGTCCATGAGAGCCTCCACCCTTTCCTATTTCAAATGGGCCTTTATCGTCACCCTGGCCGGGCTCGCGGCCAGCACGCTTTACGGCTATTTCAGCTTCGGCATAAGCGGCGCGCTTGCCTTCCTGTTCATCACCGCCGTGCTTGCGGTGCTGGAGATCTCGCTGTCCTTCGACAATGCCGTCGTCAACGCCAACAAGCTCAAGACCATGAGCCACGCATGGCAGCGGCGCTTTCTCACCTGGGGCATCCTGATCGCCGTTTTCGGCATGCGACTGGTATTCCCGCTGGTGATCGTGGTGCTTGCCGCCAAGATCGGGCCGCTTGCCGCCATTCACCTCGCCTTCGCCGAGCCGAAAGCCTATGCCGCGATCATGCATGACGCCCATCTGTCGATCGCGGCCTTCGGCGGCACCTTTCTGCTGATGGTCGGGCTTTCCTACTTCTTCGACCATGAAAAGGACGTGCACTGGTTCGCGCCGCTCGAAAAACCGATGGCGAGGCTCGCCGCGGTCAAGGGCATCGAAACCGGGATTGCGCTGGTGCTGGTCCTCATCTTCTCCACGCTGGTGGAGGATGCACGGGCGGAGGAGTTCTTCTATGCCGCGATCTACGGCCTTTTGACCTATCTGGCGATCGAGGTCTTCAGCGGCCTGATCGATGCGACCCAGACGCAGACTGCAAAGGCTGCGGCCCAGGGCGGCCTCGGCGCCTTCATCTATCTCGAGGTGCTCGATGCCAGCTTCTCCTTCGACGGCGTCATCGGCGCCTTCGCGCTGACCAAGAACCTGCTGGTGATCGCGATCGGTCTCGGCATCGGCGCGATGTATGTGCGCTCGCTGACCATCATGCTGGTCGATCGCCAGACGCTGTCGCATTTCCGCTTCCTGGAGCATGGCGCGTTCTACGCCATTCTGGTGCTGGCGGTGATCATGTATGCCCAGACGCTGCTGCACATTCCCGAGGCGATCACCGGGCTTGTGGGCGCGGGCCTGATTGCGCTTTCGCTGTGGTCCTCGATCCGGTGGCGCAAGCTGCAGGAACTCGCCGAGACGCTTTGACGGCCGGACCGGCGCTCTATTCGGCGGCCGCCTTGTGGAAGATCGCGATCTGGTTGAGGAAGGCGCGCACCAGCGCGGGCTTGAGCGGCTTGTGCTGGACGGCGATGTCCTCTTCCTCGGCCAGATCGCGCACCTCCTGGGTCCGGTCGGCGGTGATCAACAGCGCCGGGATATGGCGCTGGTAGTGTTCGCGCAGGATCGTTACCGCATCGACACCGCTTGCCCCATTGTCGAGATGATAGTCGGCGATGATCACGTCGGGGACGATATCGAGCGCGCGGGCTTCCTGTTGGCCACGCGCGACGTGCACATCGGCGCCCCAGCCGCCGAGCAGCACCCGCATGCCCTCCAGGATCGCCTCCTCATTGTCGATGCACAGCACCTTGAGCCCGGCGATCGCGTGGCCGGGCAGCTTGCCGGCCGGTTTCGCCGCAGGCTGGCCGCTTTCAACGCCGGCCTCGGCCAACGGAACGGAGAGGCGAAACACCGTCCCCTCCCCCGGCGCCGACGCCATCGTCACCGGGTGTTCGAGCATGCGCGCCAGCCGGTCGACGATCGACAGGCCAAGCCCCAGCCCCTGCGCCGCGCGCGCGCCCTCATCCAGCCGCGTGAACTCCTTGAACACGCTTTCGGCCTTTTCGGCGGGAATGCCGATGCCGGTGTCGTGCACCTCGATCACTGCGTGATCGCCCCTCCGCCTGGCGCCGACCAGCACCTTGCCGCTGACCGTATATTTGATCGCGTTGGACACGAGGTTCTGCACCAGACGTCTCAGCGCCTGCGCATCCGAGCGCACCTTGAGCGAGGACGGCACCACCACCAGTTCGAGGCCCTTTTCATCGGCAAGGGGCCTGAAATCGGTTTCGACCCGCTTCAGCGTGTCGCCGAGATTGACGGTGGTAAAATGCGGCTTCATCGCGCCGGCATCGAGCCGCGAGATGTCGAGCACGGCGCCGAGAATATCCTCGACCGATTGCAGGGCGGAATCGATCTTGTCGGAAAAACCGCGGACCTCACTTTCGGCCGGCAGCCGTTCGCCGAGCGCTGTGGCATAGAGCCGGGCGGCGTTGAGCGGCTGGAGAATATCGTGGCCGGCGGCGGAGAAGAACCGGGTCTTGCCGATATTGGCCTCGTCGGCCGCCGCCCGCGCCAGCCGCAGCGCCTTGTTGACCTCGGTGAGTTCGGCGGTGCGGGCTGCAACGCGTTGCTCCAGCGTTTCATTGGCCTGCTTGAGCGCGAGATCGGCCTCGACGCGCCGGGTGATGTCGGTGAAGGTCACGACCATGCCGGCATCGGGCATGGCGCGCGACTGCACCTCGATGATCCGCTTGCCGCTTTCCAGCACCATCGGGAAGGCGGTTTCGTGGGCGCGCAGCTTGCGCAAGGCCTCCTTCGCCTCATCGCCGGTCAGATCGCCGCGCGAGGACAGCCGGCCGATGATGTTGATCAGCGGATAGCCGACCTGGCCGACCTCTTCCGGAAGGTCGAGCAGCGCGCGGAACCGCTTGTTCCAGACGGTGAGCCGGTTGGCGGCGTCGAAGACGGCGATCCCCTCATCCATCTGCGAAAGCGCGGTCTGCAGCAGGCCCTGATTATACTGCAGCGCCTCGCTTGCCTGATCGAGCAGGAAGGCGGCATCGCCGGAGGCCGCCTCGGCGCGTTGCAACACCAGCGACAGCACCAGCCGCGCCGAGGACGAGCCGATGGCCGTGCCCAGCAACTGCTCGGAGAAATGGATGAGCGCCATATCGGCCTGCTCGTCATCGGCCATCCTGCGACCGGCCGTCCGCTCGAACGTGGCGAACGACCGCGCCGTTCTTTCCGCCCCGAGATAGCCTTTCAGCGTCTCGCGCAGCACGCCGACGGACACGCCGGTGCCGATGCCGCGCGCGGTCGACTGCCAGCGCGCCTGGCGCTTGACGAAAATGCCGGACTGGATGCGCTCCAGCGGCCGGGCCGGGCGGCTGAGCGAGCCGATCACGAGGCCCGCGATATTGACCAGCAGCGACAGGCAGGTGACGTTGAGCAGGATATCGGCGTCCGGGCCGGTGAACAGACCGGTGCCGGGGATCAGGAAATTCATCACCACGCCGGCGACGGCGGATTGATCCGGCCCGCCGAGGCTCGGCACGAACAGCAGATAGACCCAGGTAACGAAGCCGAGCGACAGGCCGACGATCGCGCCGCGCGCATTGGCGTTGCGCCAGACGAGCCCGATGAACAGCGCCGGCGCGACCTGCGCGATCGCCGCGAATGCCAGCAGCCCGATCGAAAACAGGCCGCGATCGCTGTCGATATGGCGATAATAGGCATAGCCGAGCAGCATGACGCCGAGGATCGAGGCGCGGCGGACATTGAGCAGCAGCGCGTAGAAATCATGCCGCCGGCCCTCGCCCGACATCATCCGACGTCTGAGGAAGATGGGGTTGACGATATCGTTCGACAGCATGATCGCCAGCGCCACGGAGGCAACGATGACCATGGCGGTGGCGGCCGAAAAGCCGCCGAGAAACGCGATCAGCGAAATCAACCGCTGGCCGGCGGCGATCGGCAGCTGCAGCACGTAGAGATCGGGGTCGGCGCCGGGGCCGAGCGTCATCGCCCCGCCGATGGCGACCGGCAGCACCAGAAGGTTGATCGCGATCAGATAGAGCGGAAACAGGAAGCGGGCGAGGTTCAACTCGCCTTCAGAGCGGTTTTCGACAACGGTGACGTGGAACTGGCGCGGCAGAAGCAGGATGGCACAGGCCGAAAGTCCGGTCAGCAAGATCCAGCGGCTGATCGGCGTCTCATAGCTGAGGGCTGCGGCCGTCACCGCGTTTTCACGCGCCTGGGTCAGAAGGTCGGCGGGTCCATCGAACAGAATGAACAGCGCGAACAGACCGACCGAGGCGAAGGCCACCAGCTTGATCACGGATTCCATCGCGATCGCCAGGATCAGGCCGTCCTGATGCTCCGTGGCATCGGTGTGGCGGGTGCCGAACACGATGGCGAAGCTTGCAAGCGCCAGCGTGACGGCGAGCGGCAGGCCGACGCCATAGGCAGCGCCCGCTGACAGGAATCCGGTTTCGCCGCCGACCATGACCGAGACCGAATCCGAGACCGCCTTCAATTGCAGCGCGATGTAGGGGATCGCCGCGGCGAGCGAAATGATCGCCACAAGGGCGGCGACGATCGGGTTCTTGCCGTAGCGGGCGGCGAGGAAATCTGCGACCGAGGTCAGCTTTTCCGCCTTTGCCAGCGCCACGATCCGCCGCACCACCGGCATGCCGACGGTGAACACCAGAATGGGACCGATATAGATACCGAGAAATTCCAGCCCGCGCGTTGACGCCAGCCCGACTCCGCCGAAGTAGGTCCAGGAGGTGCAGTAGACCGCGAGCGAGAGCGCATAGACCATATTGCGCCCGTCGCGCGGCCGCATCTGCCGCTTGGCCTGCCGGTCGCCGAAACTGGCGACGGCAAACAGCAGCAGGATGTAAAGCAGCGCCGACAACAATATCAGCCAGCCGGGCAACATCCGCGCATTCTCCCGTTTCCCATTGCGGCGCTCCCGGCCGCAGCCCTCACGATATGCCAAGGCCCGAGATTTTCAAATGCGACTGTCGCAGCACACCCATCAAAAGAATCAATTGATCAAAGCTTAAAATTCATGGCATTCACCACCTGCGCCATTTTAAGACTGGTGCGACAGGAGACCCGCATGCGCCTTACCGAAAACCTCAGCCGCCGTGCCCTCGAAGCCCCGGAAAGCGGCATCGTCGAGATCATCAATCACGCCCGCGGCCGCGACAATCTGCTGCCGCTCTGGGCCGGCGAAGGCGACCTGCCGACGCCCGCCTTCATCAGCGACGCCGCCAAGGCCGCGCTCGACAATGGCGAGACCTTCTACACCTATCAGCGCGGCATTCCCGAGCTCAGAAGCGCGATCGCCGATTATTACGCCCGCCATTTCAAGGCCCGGCTCTCGCCGGAGCACATCTATGTCACCGGCTCGGGCATGCACGCGATCAAGCTGATGGTCGAGGCGCTGACCGATGTCGGCGACGAGGCGATCTATTTCACGCCGTGCTGGCCCAATATCGCGGCAGCACTCGGCGTTTCCGGCGCCAGCAAGGTCGGCGTGCCGCTGACCTTCGCCGATGGCCGGTGGTCGCTCGATATCGAAGAGGTGGAGCGCGCGATCACGCCGAAGACCACGATGATCTTCGTTAACACGCCTGCCAATCCCACCGGGTGGACGGCAAGCCTCGACGACCTCAAGGCTCTGCTCGACCTGTCGCGCCGCCACGGCATCTGGATTCTGGCCGACGAGATCTACGCGCTCTATCACTATGCCGGCGGCCGCGCCGCCTCCTTCCTCGACATCATCGAAGAGGGCGACCGGGTGGTGTTCGCCAATTCCTTCTCCAAGAACTGGTCGATGACCGGCTGGCGCGTCGGCTGGATCGTCGCTCCGCCGGAGCTTGGCGACGCGATCGAGAACCTTGTGCAGTACACCACCTCGGGCGTCGCCCAGTTCATGCAGCGCGGGGCCGTTGCGGCGGTGACGGATGGCGACGATTTCGTCGCCGAGAACATTGCCCGGGCAACGGCCGGCCGCGACATCTTCTGCGATCGGCTGCTTCAGACCAACCGGGTCGAGACGCTGAAACCCGCCGGCGCGATCTATGCCTATCTGAAGATCGACGGCATCACCGACAGCCGAAAGGCCGCGCTCGATATCGTCGACAAGACCGGCGTCGGCCTCGCCCCGGGCTCCGCCTTCGGCAATGCAAGCGACCCGTTTTTGCGCGCCTGCTTCCTGCGCAACGGGGGCCAGTTGGCCGAGGCAGCCGACCGGCTTGCGGATTATATTGCGAAGCTTTGAGGGGGCGGCGGCACAGAATTGGCCGCATAGCCCCCCAATCTTCTCGCCCCGGAGGGGAGAGATGTCGCGAAAGCGACAGTGAGGGGGGAGTCTATCACCGCGAACGCCCTCGCGACTTGAAATGCTGCGCCACCCTCACTGCCCCTGTCGGGGCATCTCTCCCGCCAGCGGGAGAGAAGATTGGGGGGCTATGCGGCGGAGGCCGAGGCTGTCGCTTTACTCGCGAGAACGAAAAACAGAGGGACTTCGCCCCTACAGCTTCACCCGCCCCTTCACCAGTTGATCCTCCCACGCCAGAGCGTGTTTCACGATCGTGTCGAGGTCGTCATATTGCGGTTCCCAGCCGAGGATTTCGCGCACGCGGACGCTGTCGGCGACCAGCGCCGGCGGGTCGCCGGGGCGGCGGTCGGACATGTCGACGCGGAAGTCGACGCCGGAGACGCGCTTGATCGCGTCGACCACCTGCAGCACCGAAAAGCCATGGCCGTAGCCGCAATTGGCGACGAAATTCTCGCCGCCGTTCAGCAGGTGCATCAGCGCCTTCACATGAGCATCGATCAGATCGGTGACGTGGATATAATCGCGCAGGCAGGTGCCGTCCGGCGTCGGGTAGTCCGTGCCGAACACCTCCATGCGGTTGCGCCGGCCGGTTGCCGCCTGGGCGGCGATCTCGATCAGGTGAGTGGCATGCTCGCGGGTCTCGCCGGTGCGGCCTTCAGGGTCGGCGCCGGCGACGTTGAAATAGCGCAGCGCCGCATATTTGAGGCCGTAGGCGGCCGCGCTATCGCGCAGCATCACCTCGGTCATCAGCTTCGACCAGCCATAGGGCGAAACCGGCTGCAGGTTCTGCTCCTCGTCCAGAAGGTCCGCGCCGGGCTCGCCATAGACGGCGGCGGTCGAGGAAAACAGAAACGCCTCGACCTTGGCGGCGACCGCCGTTTCGATCAGCGCGCGGGATTTGACGGTGTTGTTTTCGTAATAGGTCAGCGGGTCGGCGACCGAATCCGAAACCACGATCGAACCGGCGAAATGCGCGATCGCATTGATGCCCTCATCGGCGATCAGCCGGCTGACCAGTTTGGAGTCGGCGATATCGCCCTTGACGAGCTTCGCCGCCTCCGGCACCAGTTCGCCGTGACCGGTGGACAGATCGTCCAGCACCACCACCTTCTCGCCGCGATCGACCAGCGCGTAGGCCATGTGGGATCCGACATAACCGGCGCCGCCGGTAACGAGAATGGTCATTTTGTTCTCCCTTGCCCGCCAATGCTCCGGCAGGTTCCTTCATGCGTGGCTCAGCCAGCGAGATAATGGATATCGGACAGGCCGCGCAACCGGTCGGCCGCCTGTTCCGGGGTCAGGTCGCGCTGCGGCGTGCCGAGCAGTTCGAAGCCGACCATGAATTTCTTCACCGTGGCCGACCGCAGCAGCGGCGGATAGAAATGGGCATGCATCACCCATTCCTCATGGGCCGCGCCATCGGTCGGACGCTGGTGAAAGCCCATCGAATAGGGAAACGAGGTGGCGAACAGATTGTCGTAGCGGATCGTGACCTTGGACAGCGCCTCGGCAAGCTGCACCCGCTCGCCCGCCTCCATTTCCTCCATCGAGCGGATATGGCGTTTCGGCAGCACCATGGTTTCGAATGGCCAGACCGCCCAATAGGGCACCAGCACGACGAAGCCGTCATTTTCAAACAGGATGCGCTCGCCGAGCCCGCGTTCCTGCGCGAGATAGGCCATCAGCAGCGGCGTGCCGTGCTGATCGTAATAGGCGCGCTGGGTTTCGGTCTCTTTCGCGGCGGCATTCGGCAGGTTGCGGCTTGCCCAGATCTGGCCGTGGGGATGGGGGTTGGAACAGCCCATCATCGCGCCCCGGTTTTCGAATATCTGAACGTGGCCGATATCCGGTCGTGCGCCGAGTTCAAGATACTGCTCCACCCAGGCATCGACAACCCGTGCGATATCATCAACGGCCATGCGGGCAAGCGTCAGGTCGTGGCGGGGCGAAAAGCAGATCACCCGGCAGATGCCGCTCTCGCCCTCCGCCATCAACAACCCGTCGCGAAAGCTCTCGGCGGGCGCATCTTCGGTCAGGGCGGCGAAATCGTTGTCGAACACGAAGGTGTGCGTGTAATCGGGGTTTTTCGCCCCGTTGATGCGGGTATTGCCGGCGCAGAGATAGCAGTCCGGATCATGCGCCGGCATGTCCGGCACCTCGGCATCCTCCACCTGTCCCTGCCAGGGGCGCTTGGAACGATGCGGCGATACCAGCACCCACTCGCCGGCAAGCGGATTGTAGCGACGGTGCGGATGATCGGTGAATGTGCTCATGTCTACGCTCAATCCGTAAGGGGCCCCACGCCATTTTTCGGCGCACAGGCAAAGATTTCCGATTTGTGCCCGGTGGCATCCTGATAGGCGGAGCGGACATTGGCGATGAAGCTTTCCACCGCGCCGCTTTCCACCAGCGCCACCACCGAGCCGCCGAAGCCGCCGCCAGTCATGCGCGCGCCATAAACGCCGGTCTGCGCCTGGGCGATATCGACGAGGCTATCGACCTCCTCGCAGGAAATTTCGTAATCGTCGCGCATGGAAACATGCGAGGCGTTCATCAGCCGCCCGAAAGTGTCGAGATCGGAATTCTGCAAGGCATCGGCCGCCTGCAGAACGCGCTCGTTCTCGGTGACGATATGGCGGCAGCGGCGATAGGTGAGGTCCGGCAGGAAATCGCGGTTCTCCTCGAGGTCCTCGAAACTGACGTCTCTCAGCGCCCGGATTTCGCCGAGCGCCGGACGGAGCAGCCTTACCCCCTCCTCGCAGGACTGGCGGCGCTTGTTGTACTCGCCATCGGCCAGCGCGTGATGCACCATGGAATTGGCGACCACGATCCGCGCCCTCGGATCGATCGGAACGGGCCGGCTTGCAAGCGAGCGGCAATCGATCATCAGCGCGTGATCGACCACGCCGTTGCAGGAGATGAACTGATCCATGATGCCGCAGCGCATGCCGACGAACTCGTTTTCCGCCTTCTGGCAAATCTTCGCAAGCTCGACCGTATCGACCTCGCGACCCGCCAGCGAAAGCAGGGCATAGCCGACCACCACCTCGAGCGCCGCCGAGGACGAGAGCCCCGCGCCGACCGGCACCGAGGAGGAAACCACGATATCGGCGCCGGAGAGCCTCACCCCCGATGCCTCCAGCATGACCGCGACGCCAAAGGCATAATCGGTCCAGTCGCCGCGCGGTTCGGGTTTCCCGCCGTCGAGATCGATTTCGGCGGACTTGCCATTGTTGAGGGAGTGAATGCGGATCACCCGGTCGGGGCGGGCAGCCGCCGCGGCCTGCGCCTCGTATTCAAGCGCCGCCGGCATCACGAAGCCGTCATTGTAATCGGTATGCTCGCCGATCAGATTGACTCGCCCCGGCGCGCGAAAGAACTGCGGCTCGCCATCAAAATGTTCAAGAAACCGCGCGCGCAGCAAGTCAATCGCAGGCATTCGAAATCCTCCCAATTCATGCCGGGTGCATTTGGGGTAGAAAACCCGGCCGCGTCAAGATGCGGTGCGTTCGCGGAGATCAGAGCCGTTTGCGGCGATGTGCAGGCAGCCCGCCGTCGGCCGCGTTCTGGCGGCCGCGACGCTTGGCACGACCGAGTGAACCAGTCTGCTCACAAACGTCTCCCACATTTGGGGTCATCCTCGGGCTGGACCCGAGGATCCAGGACGCCCGGCAAGGGGTCGCCATAAATATTATAAAATTCAGATGCTTAAGCCATCTGCATGCTCGGATAAAGTCCGAGCATGCCCCAGGCACGAGGTGCGGATGACCCTTGATGAACATGCGTCGTGCTTTGTCAGCAGTCTGGAAAATGCATCTTCTTGCGAATCATTCGCAATAGCGTTTGACACGCCCGTGAAACCTCGCCATATTAGTTGCAAATAATTCTTAACTGCATTCAAGGGATACATAGATGCGCTTTGCCAGCACGGTCGCCATGGTGACGATCGCCATGATCGGGACCTCCGCGTTTGCCGCCGACAAGCCGAAAGTGGTGACCACCTTCACGGTAATCGCCGACATGGCGGAGAATGTCGCGGGCGAGCATGCGGAGGTGGTTTCGATCACCAAGCCGGGCGCGGAAATCCACGGCTATGCCCCGACGCCGCGCGACATATTGAATGCCCGCGATGGCGACATCATTCTTTCCAACGGCCTCAATCTCGAGCGCTGGTTCGAAAAATTCCTGCAGAATCTGGGCGATGTGCCGAATGTCGTTGTCTCCGAAGGCATCGATCCCATCGATATCGCCGGCGGCGAATATGACGGCAAGCCCAACCCCCATGCATGGATGTCGCCCGACAGCGCCGAAATCTATGTTATGAATATCCGCGATGCGCTGATCGAGATCGACCCTGACAATGCCGAGGCCTATACGGAAAACGCCCGCGCCTATGCCGATGAGATCGCCGCCCGGCTCCAGCCGATGCGCGCCATGCTGGCCGACGTGCCGGAGGAAAAACGCTGGCTGGTGACGAGCGAAGGCGCATTTTCCTATCTTGCCCGCGACCTTGACCTGAAGGAACTCTATCTCTGGCCGGTCAATGCCGACCAGCAGGGCACGCCCCAGCAGATCCGCGAAGTAATCGACACCATGCGGGCGAACGATATCGGCGTGATCTTTTCCGAAAGCACGGTCTCCGACAAGCCGGCCCGCCAGATCGCGCGCGAAACCGGGGCGGATTATGGCGGCGTGCTCTATGTCGACAGCCTGAGCGAGCCGGACGGCCCGGTGCCCACCTATCTCGACCTGTTGTCGGTGACGACCGAAACCGTGGCGAAAGGCCTCACCGAATGACAAAAGCCGAGCCCGGCCTTGCGGTTCGCGAAGCGACCGTGACCTATCGCAACGGCCACACCGCGCTCGCCAATGCCAGTTTCGAGATCCCGCGCGGCACGATCACGGCGCTGGTCGGCGTCAACGGCGCCGGAAAATCCACGCTGTTCAAGGCGATCATGGGCTTCGTGCCGCTGGCCCGCGGCACTGTCGAAATCCTCGGCCAGCCGGCGCGCGCGGCGCTGAAACAGAACCTCGTCGCCTATGTTCCGCAATCCGAGGAGGTCGACTGGAACTTTCCGGTGCTGGTCGAAGACGTGGTGATGATGGGGCGCTACGGCCATATGGGCTTCATGCGCCGCCCTTCCCGCATCGATCGCGACATGGTCGCTGCCGCCCTCGAACGGGTCAACATGACCGCTTTTTCCAAGCGCCAGATCGGCGAGCTTTCGGGCGGGCAGCGCAAGCGCGTGTTTCTGGCCCGCGCGCTGGCGCAGGAAGGCCAGGTGATCCTGCTCGACGAACCCTTCACCGGCGTCGACGTGAAGACCGAGGAGCAGATCATCAAGCTTCTCGGCGAATTGCGCGACGAGGGCCGGATCATGCTGGTCTCGACCCACAATCTCGGCTCGGTGCCCGAATTCTGCGACCGGGCGGTGTTCGTCAAGGGCACGGTGCTGGCCTATGGCCCGACGGAGACCACCTTCACCCAGGCCAATCTGGAAAAGGCATTCGGCGGCGTGCTGCGCCATTTCGTGCTGGAGGGCCCAGCTCTTCATGACGACGAGGACCCACGCCGGCTGAAGGTGATCACCGATGACGAACGGCCCTTCGTGATCTATGGCGAGCGCGGCACGGATACCGCGCCGGCGGCAAGCCGGGGGAGAGGCGGCGATGCTTGACCGGCTGATTGAACCGCTTGCCTACGGCTATATGCTGAACGCGATCTGGGTCAGCGCGCTGGTCGGCTGCGTCTGCGGCTTCCTCTCCGCCTATCTGATGCTGAAGGGCTGGTCGCTGATCGGCGATGCGCTGTCCCATTCGATCGTGCCCGGCGTCGCCGGCGCCTATATGCTCGGCCTTCCGTTCTCACTCGGCGCCTTTGCCGCCGGCGGCCTTGCCGCGGGCGCGATGCTGTTCTTCAACAACAAGACAAGGCTGAAGGAAGACGCGATCATCGGCCTGATCTTCACAGGCTTTTTCGGCCTCGGCCTGTTCATGGTCTCGATCTCGCCGGTTCCGATCGACATCCAGACCATCATCATGGGCAATGTGCTGGCGATCACGCGTTCCGACACCATACAGCTTGCAATCATCGGCGGCGTGACCCTGGCCCTGCTGGCGTTGAAGTGGAAGGACCTGATGGTGGTGTTCTTCGACGAGAACCATGCCCGCTCGATCGGCATCAACCCCGACGCCATGAAGCTGCTGTTCTTCACCCTGCTCGCGGCATCCACCGTAGCCGCGCTGCAGACGGTCGGCGCGTTTCTTGTGATCGCGCTTGTCGTCACCCCTGGCGCGACCGCCTATCTTCTGACCGACCGCTTCCCGCGGCTGATCGCGCTCGCCGCCCTGATCGGCGCGGCCACCTCGGCGCTCGGAGCCTATATCTCCTATTTCCTCGACGGAGCGACCGGCGGCGTGATCATCGTCATGCAGACGGCGCTGTTCCTGATCGCCTTCGCGTTCGCGCCCAAGCACGGGCTGCTGGCGGCGAAGCGACGGGCCCGTCTTGCCCTTGCGGAGGCTAAGCCATGAGCGATTTCTGGATGATGGCCACCTTTCCCTTCCAGCTCGATTTCATGCTCAAGGCCTTCGCGATCACGCTGATGGTCGCCGCGCCGATGGCGCTCTTATCCTGCCTTCTGGTGCTCAAGGGCTGGTCGCTGATGGGCGATGCGGTTTCCCATGCGGTGCTGCCGGGCGTGGTGCTCGCCTATATGATCGGCCTGCCGCTCGGGCTTGGCGCCTTCGTCGCCGGCATGGTCTGCGCGCTCTCGACCGGGTTTCTCGCCGAAAACAGCCGGGTGAAGGAGGATACGGTGCTTGGCATCGTGTTCTCCGGCATGTTCGGGCTGGGCCTCGTGCTCTACGTGAAGGTCCACTCCGCCGTCCACCTCGATCACATCCTGTTCGGCGACATGCTCGGCATTACCGCACGGGACCTCATCGAGGCCGGATTGATCGCGCTGGCGGCGACCGCGTTTCTGGTGCTGAAGCGCAAGGATCTGCTGGTCCATGCCTTCGACGAGCAGCACGCCCGCGCCATCGGCCTGCCGACGAAGCTCCTGCATTACGGGCTGCTGATCGTACTGTCGCTGACGGTGGTCGCGGCGCTGAAGGCGGTCGGCATCATCCTGTCGGTCGCGCTGCTGGTGGCGCCGGGCGCGATCGCGTTTTTGTGGACGCGGCGGTTTTCCGCGATGCTGCTTGTGGCGCTCGCCGTGGCGCTCGGCTCGACGCTCACCGGCATCTATGCGAGCTTCTATATCGACAGCGCCCCTGCCCCCACCATCGTGCTGGTGATGACGCTCGTCTTCATCGCCAGCTTCCTGCGGACCATGCTGGTCGCCGGACGTCGCGCGCGTCAGGCGGTTTCCACATCCCAGTAGAGCGGGAATTTCGGATCGAAGACGGTGACCGGACCAGCCCCGGTCTCCCGCTTTTCCGGATATTGCACCGGCTCGTCGCGTTTGATGAGCGTGATCGTCTCCTCGTTCGGCTTCAGCCCGTACCATGCCGGACCGTTGAGCGAGGCGAAGGCTTCGAGCTTGTCGAGCGCTCCTTCGTTTTCGAACACATGGGCAAGGCAGCTCATCGTGTTGGGCGCGGTGTAGATGCCAGCGCAGCCGCAGCCGCATTCCTTGGCGGGATCGACATGGGGCGCGGAATCCGTGCCCAGGAAAAACCGCTTGTCGCCCGAGGTCGCGGCCGCCACCAGCGCCTTGCGGTGTTCCTCGCGCTTGGCGACCGGCAGGCAGTAGTAATGCGGGCGGATGCCGCCGACGAGGATATCGTTGCGGTTGATGATCAGATGATGGGTGGTCAGCGAGCCGGCCAGATTCTTGCGCGCGTCCCTGATGTAATCGACGCCATCCCTGGTCGTGACGTGCTCCATGGTGATCTTCAGCTCCGGCAGCCGCCACCTGATCTTGTCCAGCACGGTTTCGATGAACACGGCCTCGCGGTCGAAAATGTCCACATCCTTGTCGGTGACCTCGCCATGGACGCAGAGATTGAGCCCGATCTCAGCCATCTTCTCCAGCACCGGCATGGCATTGTCGATATTGCGCACGCCGCTGGCGGAATTGGTAGTCGCGCCGGCGGGATAGAGCTTGACCGCCTTGATCAGGCCCTCGCTGAAGGCCGATGCGACATCGGCGGGCTCGGTGGTCTCGGTCAGATACAGCGTCATCAGCGGCGTGAAGCGCGCACCCGCCGGAAGGGCCGCAACGATGCGACCGCGATAGGCCGCGGCGTCCACGGCGGTCACTACCGGCGGCACCAGATTGGGCATGATGATCGCGCGGCCGAAGTGGCGCGCGGTGTCGCCGATCACGCCTTCCATCATCGCGCCGTCGCGCAAATGCAGGTGCCAGTCATCGGGGCGGCGGATCGTCAGGCTCTTCATCGCATATCTCCAGGGCGCTCTCGTTGAGGGCATAATGCCTCCACGCGAAAATTGGAAGCCTCGGCAGGCCACCAGCCCTTGCCGCGAAATTCTGACGGTTTGAGGGAAAGGCATTGTCTCACTGCACCGCGGGATTTAAATAAACCCATCAACCGGCCGGGAGATAACCACATGACAGCACCGCGCATCGACATCAATTGCGACATGGGCGAGAGCTTCGGCGCATGGGACAAGGGTGACGATGCCGAGATGCTGAAGATCGTCTCCTCGGCCAATGTCGCCTGCGGCTTCCATGCCGGCGATCCCGACACGATGGCGAAAACCTTCGTGCTGGCGCGCGACCGCAATGTCGCCGTCGGCGCCCATCCGGGCTTTGCCGATCTCATGGGCTTCGGGCGCAGGCGCATTCCCTATTCCGCGACCGAGATCGAGCGACTGGTCGCCTATCAGATCGGCGCGGCGCAGGCGATGGCGCAATATGTCGGCCACCCCATCACCCATGTGAAGCCCCATGGCGCGCTCGGAAATCTCGCGCAGGAAAACAAGGAGGTCGCCCGCGCGATCTGCAATGCCATCAAGGCGGTCGACCCCGCCCTGATCTGCCTCACGATCGCCCACGGCGAGCAGCAGCGCGCGGCCACGGAAATGGGTCTGACGGTGGTGTCGGAAGTCTTCGCCGACCGCGCTTACGGCGACGATGGTCTGCTGGTGTCGCGCGGCCTGCAGGGCGCGGTGGTCCACGACCCAGAAGAGGCCGCGCGCCGCGTCGGCGAAATGGTGCGCGAAGGCGCGATCATCACCCTTTCCGGCAAACGAATCCCCACAGCCATCGATTCGATCTGCGTCCATGGCGATACGCCCGGAGCCATTCCGATTGCGGCTGCCGTGCGGGCGGGCCTGGAAAAACAGGGCTACGCCATCACCAATTTCATCCACTGATTGCCGCGCATATATCCTGCAGCGCGAAAACCGTTTCCGATTTTCGCGCCAATGCGCTAGGCACGAACCGGCCCTTCCGCTTGCCAAAGGCGGAGCATGACAAGGCCGGAGACGCCCGATGACCGACAGCAATGCCTTCCGCAACATCAATATCCTGACAATGGGACAGGCCATCGGCGGCGCCGCGCCGCCGATCGTGATCTCGCTTGGCGGGATTGTCGGCACGGCGCTGGCGCCGGACCCGGCCTTCGCGACCTTTCCGGTCAGCCTCTACAATGTGGGGGTCGCCGTCGGCACCCTGCCGGCGGCATGGATCATGCGCCGCTTCGGCCGGCGCGAGGGCTATATTTTCGGCGCGATGATCGGCATCCTCGGCGGGCTTCTGGCCGCAACGGCAATCACCGCCGGCCTGTTCCTGCTGTTTTGCCTCGCGATCATGACCGTCGGGCTTTACGGCTCCTATATCCAGAGCTTCCGTTTCGCCGCCGCCGACACCGCCGATGGCGACATGAAGGCGAAGGCGATTTCGCGGGTCATGATCGGCGGGCTAGCAGCCGCGATCATCGGCCCGCAGGTGGCGATCTGGACGGTCGATGCCGTGCCCGGCCACCCCTATGTCGCAAGCTTCATCGGGTTGTCCGCGCTGGCGTTGATCACGCTGCTGCTGGTCTCGCGGCTGAGAATCCCGCGCCCCGTTGCCGTTACCATCTCCGGCGGACGGCCGCTGTCCGAGATCGCCCGCTCGCCCCGTTTCATCATGGCGGCCGCCACCGGCGTCGTTTCCTACGCGCTGATGGCCTTCATCATGACGGCGACGCCGCTCGCCATGGTCGCCTGCGGCCATTCCGTCGGCCAGGCGACGCTCGGCATTCAGTGGCATGTGCTGGCGATGTTCGGGCCGAGCTTCGTCACCGGAAGGCTGATTGCCCGCTTCGGCAAGGAAACGATCGCCGCGACCGGTCTGGCGCTGATTGCCGCCTGCTCGGCGATCGCGCTTTCCGGCCTCGGGCTCACGCATTTCTGGCTGGCGCTGATCCTGCTCGGCGTCGGCTGGAATTTCGGCTTCATCGGCGCAACCGCGATGATCACCGACTGCCACACCCCGGAAGAGCGCGGCAAGGTGCAAGGCCTCAACGATTTCCTCGTCTTCGGCTCCACCGCCACCGCCTCCTTCCTCGCCGGCGCGCTGGTGCATATCGACAATGGCTGGAGCATGATGAACTGGCTGGTGTTCCCAGCCGTGGGGCTGGTGCTGGTGCCGCTCGTCTTCAGCCGCAGGCTTTTTGCGCGGGCCGGCTGAGAAGGCTACCGGCCGAAGCCGCAGCTTCAGAGCCTTTGATGCCCGCCAGCCTCTCCCACAGGGGGATGCTCGGGCTTGACCCGAGCATCCATACTGAGCCGGCAATGGATTCTGACTTTTTGACGCCGTGCGCACCCGCCTGGATCCTCGGGTCAAGCCCGAGGATGACACCAGTGCGTGTGGCAAGGTCCCTCAACCATCAGAGCTGCCAGATGGAACGGGCAGCGTAGAGCGCCGTGCATGCATTCGGACGCACAAAGGACGCTCCAACCTATTGAAGCTACGCTTCGTGCTTTGCAAAAAGCACGAAGCGCTTACAAGGGTCAATCCCTGTGGCGCCGCGCCGGGAACAGGATGACGTCGCGGATTGAGGGGCCGTTGGTGAGGAGCATGATCAGGCGGTCGATGCCGATGCCCAGCCCGCCGGCGGGCGGCATGCCGTGGTCCATGGCGTTGAGAAAATCTTCGTCCAGCCGCTTCTCGGTCTCGCCGCGTGCGTGAGACTGTTCAAGCTGTTCCACCATGCGGCGGCGCTGCTCGACCGGGTCGTTGAGCTCCGAAAACGCATTGCCGAGTTCCCAGCCGTTGACATAGGTCTCGAAGCGCTCGACCAGGCGCGGCTCGCCCGGCACTTCCTTGGCGAAGGGGGAGATGTCCTTCGGGAAATGGGTCACGTGGGCGGGCTGGATCAGCGTGTCCTCGACCTTTTCCTCGAAGATGAAGGCGAGGCATTCGCCCCAGGTCCAGTCGTCCTCGATCTCGAAGCCGGCGGCCTTGGCGGCGGCGCGGGCCTCCTCGTCGGTGGCGATCGCGCGGAAATCAATACCGGTCGCTTCCTTGACGGCATCGGGCATCGGAACGCGCTTGAACGGGCCCTTGAAGTCGAGCTCGATATCGCCGAAGGGCAGTTTCGTCTGGCCGTGCAGCTTGAGCGCCAGCGCCTCGAACATCCGTTCCACGAGGCCCATCATGTCCTCGTAGTCGGCATAGGCCCAGTAGCACTCCATCATCGTGAATTCGGGATTGTGCCGGGTCGACACGCCTTCATTGCGGAAGTTGCGGTTGACCTCGAACACCTTGTCGGTCAGGCCCGACACCAGAATGCGCTTCAGATAGAGCTCCGGCGCGATCCGGAGATACATGTCCATGTCGAGCGCGTTGTGATGGGTCTTGAACGGATCGGCCGTCGCGCCGCCATAGATTGACTGCAGCATCGGCGTCTCGACTTCCATGAAGCCCTCGTCCTCGAGGAAGCGGCGAACGCCCGACAGCACCTTGGAGCGCTGGATGAAGCGGAGCTTGGAATCCTCGTTGCTCATGATGTCGAGATAGCGCTGGCGGTAGCGCGTCTCGATATCGGCAAGCCCGTGATATTTCTCGGGCATCGGCTTCAGCGCCTTGGTAAGAATTGTGAGCTCCTGGGCGTTGATCGTCAGCTCGCCGCGCTTGGTGCGGCGCACGACGCCGGTGACGCCGACGATATCGGCAAGGTCCACCAGCGACCACAGTTCGCGCACGTCTTCGGGCGTCGTGTCCTTGTGCGAGAATATCTGGATCTTGCCGGAGGCATCGCGCAGATCGACGAACATGCCGGAGTTGCGCATCGAATAGACGCGGCCGGCGACGGTGACGACATCCTCGGTCGTCACATCATCGGGCAGATCGGCGTATTTTTCGGCAAGCTCCGCATTGGTCATCGTGCGGTGGAAATGCGCCGGATAGACGTCGCCGATCTTCTCCCGCAGGATCTCAAGCTTCTGGGCGCGGACTTCCGTTGCGTCGGAGGAGAGTTCTTCTGTCTTCTTGTTCATCTTACTTCTTTGCCTCTTCTGCGACCATGTCGGCGACGACGGCCTCGGCGGTCTTCAGCCGCTGGCGAACGACCGCGCGGCCGAGAATGGCCATACTGTCAAACAGCGGCAGCGAGCGCGACGAACCGGACATGGCGACGAACAGCGGCGCGACCACGGTGCGCAGCTTCTTGTCCATGTCCTCGGCAAGCTGGCGCAGCGCCTCTTCCACCGTCGTGGCGTTCCACTCGACCAGCTTTTCCAGCACCGGCTGGACGGCCTTGAGGATTTCGAGGATCTCTTCTGGATTGGTCTTCTTGATCTTCGCGAAGGCTTCGGCTTCCGGAACCATGTCGGACTGCAGCAGGAAACCCATCAGCGCTGGCAATTCGCCGAGCTTGGTGATGCGGCTCTGGGAGAGCTTCAGCCCTTCCTTGAGCCGCGCGTTCTCCGACGCCCAGGCGGCGACGCGGAGGATGAAATCTTCTTCCGACAGCGTCTCGCGCAGGAAACGGCCGTTCAGCCATTCAAGCTTCTGGGTGTCGAAGACGGCGCCCGACTTGTTGAGGTTGTCGGCGTCGAACTTCTCGATCAGCGTCGGCATGTCCATCAGTTCCTCGCCCTCGGCGATCTGGATGAAGAACAGGCCAAGGAAGTTCATCAGCGCTTCCGGCAGGTAGCCGAGTGCCGAGTAGTACGAAATCGAAGTCGGGTTCTTGCGCTTCGACAGTTTCGACTTGTCGGGATTGCGCATCAGCGGCAGGTGGAAGAACTGCGGCGGCTCGAGCCCGAGATAGGTATAGAGCAGGATGTGCTTGGGCACCGAGGCGAGCCACTCCTCGCCGCGCGCCACATGGGTGATCTTCATCATGTGGTCGTCGACGACATTGGCCATATGATAGGTCGGCATGCCGTCGGCCTTGAGCAGAACCTGCATGTCGACTGCATCCCAAGGGATTTCGACATCGCCGTAAACGCCGTCGGTGAATTTGCACGCCCCTTCGGTCGGGATCTTCATGCGCACGACATTGGGCTCGCCGGCCTTGATCCGGGCCTTCACCTCTTCCGCCTTCAGATGCACGCAGAGCCCGTCATATTTCGGGGCCTTGCCCTCGGCGCGCTGGCCGGCGCGCATCCGCTCCAGCCGCTCGGGCGTGCAGAAGCAATGGAAGGCATGACCTTCTGCCACCAGACGGTCGACATAGGGCTTATAGAGGTCCTTGCGGTCGGACTGGCGATAGGGGCCGTAGGGGCCGCCGACATCCGGGCCTTCGGCCCATTCCAGCCCGCACCATTTCAGCGCATCGAGCACGTTCTTCTCGAATTCCGGCGTCGAGCGCGTGGCGTCGGTATCCTCGATGCGCAGAATGAAGGTGCCGCCCATCTTCTTGGCGTAGAGATAATTGAACAGCGCGGTATAGGCGGTGCCGACATGCGGCTCGCCGGTCGGAGAGGGCGCGATGCGGAGGCGCGGGCCGGTTGTGCTCATGGTTTTGTCCGTGGCGCCGGCCGGGCCGGCGGCTTCCCTGAAAATGCTGAATGTGCTGGCCGCGAAAGGTCTTGAAGGACGGCGGCCCGTTCAGGCCAGCCTTAGGCCATATTCAACCCTTTCCGTCAAGCCATCGACCCGGCCATCAGCCCTCTCCGGCAGGTTCAGTGAACCGTCGATGCGCTCGCTGTACTTTCGCCCCGCATGGCGCGATCCTTCTTCCGTTTGCGCCGCGCCAGCATGTTGAGCGCCTCAACAAGTCCCGAGAACGCCATCGCCGCATAGATATAGCCCTTCGGTACGTGGAAGCCGAGGCCATCGGCAATCAGCGTCATGCCGATCATCAGCAGGAAGGCGAGCGCGAGCATCACGATGGTCGGATTGGCCTCGATGAAGCGGGCGAGCGGACCGGCGGCGATCAGCATCAGCGTGACAGCGACCACGACGGCGATGATCATGATCGGCAGATGGTCGGTCATGCCGACGGCGGTGATGATGCTGTCGACGGAAAACACCAGGTCGAGCAGCAGGATCTGGAAAATCGCGGCGGCAAAGCCGGTCTTCACAGCGCCGCCGAGGATCTCGCCGGCCTCTTCCTCCGGATCGACATTGTGATGAATTTCCTTGGTGGCCTTCCAGACAAGGAACAGACCACCCGCGATCAGGATGATGTCCTTCCACGAAAACCCGTGACCGAAGGCTGTAAACACCGGCTCCGTAAGCTGCACGATCCAGGCAACCGCGCCGAGCAGGACGAGGCGAAGCACAAGGGCCAGACCGAGACCGATGCGCCGCGCGCTCTGCCGGCTGGCGTCCGGCAGTTTGTTGGTGAGAATCGAAATGAACACGAGATTGTCGATCCCGAGCACCACCTCCATCACGATCAAGGTCACGAGCGCGGCCCATGCCTCGGGCTGGGCGGCCAAAACAAGAATATCGTTCAAGTCAGTCTCCTTCAAAACTCCGCCAAAACCCTGCATGCGGCTGTTGCGGTCGGCATCCCGGAACCGGAACGGAACCGTCGGCGTTCTATAACGCGAAATCCATCGTTTCACTATCAACGTAATTGACATCGAGCAGTTCCAGCGGTCCGCCGCTTGACAGTCAGCGTCGCGAGGCGCATTACCACGTCAGCAAATCGAACCGACGAGTTCGAATTCGCTCTCTCCGTGCTGAACCCTCCTCCCTTCAGCGCCAGAAAGGCATTTTTCAACATGACGAACGAGACAGATGTGCACCCCGAACCGCGCCCGGCCGAGAAGAAACGCGGCGGCGGGGTCCGCAAGATCATTTTCTCGCTGATCGGCATCGCGCTGATCGCCGGCGGCGGATGGTTCGGCTATCATTGGTGGACCGAGGGCCGCTTCATCGTATCCACGGACGACGCCTATATCGAAGGCGATATCGCCATGATCGCGCCCAAGGTGTCCGGCTACGTCGAAAGCGTCGCGGTTTCAAACAACCAGCAGGTCAAGAAGGGCGACCTTCTCGTCAAGATCGACGATGGCGACTACCAGAACGCGGTTGCCCAGGCCGAAGCGCAACTCCACGCCCAGAACGTGGCGCTGGAGGCGACCAAGGCGCAGATCGCCGGCGCCAAGGCTTCGCTCGCCCAAGCCAAGGCCAATCGCGAGGCGCTCGATCCGCAGATCGACAACGCCAAGACCGTGCTCCAGCGCGCCGATACGCTGCGCGAGAAAGGCGCGGCCACCGTCGCCGCCTATGATGACGCGCGCGCGGCGCTCGACCAGTTGAAGGCCAAGGTGCAGGCCGCAGATGCGGCGGTCGAAGTAGCGAAATCCAACATCACCACCGCCGAGGCCCAGCTTGCCCAGCAGCAGGCCGCCCTGCAGGAGCGCAAGCTCGCGATCGACATGGCCAAGCGCAATCTCGGCTTTACCGAGATCCGCGCACCCTTCGATGGCGTCTTCGGCAACAAGAATGTTCAGGTCGGCGATCTCGTTTCCTCCGGCACGCGGCTCGGCGCGCTGGTGCCGACGGACGATCTCTACATCGTCGCCAATTTCAAGGAGACCGATCTCGATCGCCTGGGCGTCGGCGCCAAGGTCAAGGTCTCCGTCGACGCCTTCGAGAAGGACGATTTCACCGGCACGGTGGAATCCTTCTCGCCGGCTTCCGGCGCCGTGTTCGCGCTGCTGCCGCCGCAGAACGCGACGGGCAATTTCACCAAGATCGTCCAGCGTCTGCCGGTGAGGATTTCGATCCCCAAGGATGTGCTTGACGGGCAGTTTCTGAAGGCCGGGCTTTCCGTCACCGCCGAAGTCGACAGCCGCACCGCCCCCGACGGCACGATCGGCGAAACGGTCGCTGCCAACCGCTGATACCTTTGTTTTTACGCAATTCCGGACGGTGAACCGGTGTCCACTTCACCTGGAATTGCTATGAGCGGGCGTCTGACGCCCGCGCTCTCATCCCACGGATGCTTCGATGACAGACACAGCCGAAAACGCGCCGGTAGCGACTGAGGCGGGGGCACCGCCCTCCGACCATGTTCCCGCGCGCACATGGATCGCCTTCATCGTCATGGCGTTCGGCATGTTCATGGCGATCCTCGATATCCAGATCGTCGCCTCGGCGCTCACCGACATTCAGGCCGGCATCTCGGCAAGCGCCGACGAGATCGCCTGGGTTCAGACCTCCTACCTGATCGCCGAAGTGATCATGATCCCGCTTTCCGGCATTCTGGCGCGGATCTTCTCGACCCGGGTCGTGTTCAGCGTTTCGGCCGCGGCGTTCACCGCCTGCAGCGCGCTTTGCGCCACGGCGACCAGCATCGACCAGATGATCATCTACCGTGCGTTGCAGGGCTTCATGTCGGGCGGCATGGTGCCGGCGGTTTTCGCGGTGTCGTTCACCGCCTTTCCGCCCTCCAAGCGCTCGACGGTCATCCCCGTGGTCGGACTTGTGGCAACGCTTGCGCCGACGATCGGCCCGACGGTTGGCGGCTACCTCGTCGACGCGCTCTCGTGGCACTGGCTGTTCCTCATCAACGTCATCCCGGGCATTCTGGTCGCCATCAGCGCCTGGCTGCTGATCGACTTCGATAAGCCCGATCTTTCGCTGTTGAAGCGCTTCGATTGGCTGGGCCTCGCCGCCATGGCGACCTTCCTTGGTTCGCTCGAATATTTTCTGGAAGAGGGCAATATCAAGGGCTGGTTCACCGACGATGTCATCCGCTACGTGTTCGTAACCATGATCATCGGCGGGGTCGTGTTTTTCTACCGCGCGTTCACGAGCGCCTCACCGGTTGTGGACCTCAGGGCCTTCGGCAATTTCAACTTCGCCGTCGGCTCGATCTTCTCGTTCTCGCTCGGCATCGGGCTTTACGGCCTCGTCTACCTGTTCCCGCTCTATATGGCCCGCATTCGCGGCTATGACGCGCTGATGATCGGGGAGACGATGTTCGTCACCGGCGCCTTCATGATGGCAACCGCCCCGGTTGCAGGCTTCCTGCAGAACAAGCTCGACCCGCGCGTGATGATGGGCGCGGGGCTGGCACTGTTTGCGCTCTGCACCTGGCAGATGACCCATATCACCGCCGAATGGGATTATTGGGAGCTGTTCTGGCCGCAGGCCGGCCGCGGCGTGGCGCTGATGATCTCGATGATCCCGGTCTCCAACATCGCGCTCGGCACGCTGCCGCCGCAGGACATCAAGAACGCCTCCGGCCTGTTCAACCTGACCCGCAATCTCGGTGGCGCGGTCGGGCTTGCCGTGATCAACACGCTGCTCAGCCGCCGCACCGATTTTCACTTCGACCGACTGGCGGAAACCGTGAACGCGGCCAGCGCGACGACACAGGAATGGGTGAACGGGCTTGCCGGGCTCTACAACAGCCACGGCGTCGACGGCGAAAAGGCCGCAGTGCTGCAGCTCGACCGGATCGTCAACCAGCAGGCCTGGCTGATGGCGTTCATCGATATCTTCACGATCCTGACGGTGCTGTTTGCCTTCCTCAGCCTTTGCATCGTGGTCGTGCGCAAGCCCAAGGCCGGCGCCGGCGGCGGCGGGCATTAGCGCCGCTCAGGCGGCATCCTTCTGCGACACGATCCGGCAGTCTTACGACCGCCGCGCCGCCTTGGCGCCATAGCTGTTCATGAAGGTTCTGACGCCGCGTTCGGCCATAAGCTGGATATCGGCCGGCGGCGGCGGCCCTTCCATCAGCCCGAACAGCCGCATTTTCCACATATGGCCGGTACACAGATCCAGAAGCTGCTGGGCGGCGACGCGCGGTTCGTCTGTGACCAGTTCTCCCGTGTCGCAGCGCGATGCCACAAAGGCGGTCAGCGTTTTGATCATGTTGTCGGGGTGATCGCCGAAGAAGGTGCGCACCAGTTCAGGAAAGCGCTCGGCAACGCCGATGGCGATCCGCATCGCCCTGATCGTTTCCTCGCAGGTCAGGCCGGTGGCAAGCTGCGCGCCAAACCGCATCAAGACGTTTTCGACTGCATCATCCTCGGCGAGAGTCTGGCGCAGATCCTCGAATATGCGCTGCTTGGCCTCCAGGATGATGGTCTGGAACAGCTCGCCCTTGTTTTCAAAATAGACGTAGATCGTGCCCTTGGAGACGCCGGCGGCGCGGGTGATGTCGTTCATGCTGGCGGCATCGAAGCCGACATTCATGAACACCTGGCGCGCGCCTTCCAGTATCTGCGCGCGCTTGGCCGGATCCTCGCCGGCGGCATGCCGACCGAGGCTGCGGAATACGCAGCGATCCGTATCATCCTTCGGCCGACAGAAGCCGCCCTTGGCTTTTCCAAATCCCAATTTCGCCTCACTCGCCAGCGCGATCGCAACCGCGCCGTCAGCCCTGAATGCTCCGGCAGTCCGGCGACACGCCGGATTTTTATATTGACCTGTGCGGAACACATTTACGCATACGATGCGGGGCCGCTCAATTCAATGGTTAATTGAACTGAGCGGTTCGATGGGTGTCAATCCTGGCCGAACTCCTCCGGCGCATATTCATACGCCGTCGAGCAGAATTCGCAGGTCACCGTGATCTTGCCGTCCTCGGTGCTTTCCGCGATTTCCTCGGCCGTGAAGGCGCCGAGCACATCGCGGATTTTCTCGCGCGAACACGAACAGCGGTCATAGACGCCGTGGGCGGGATAGACCGTGACGCCGCGTTCATGAAACAGCCGGTAGAGCAGCCGTTCCGCGCCGACTTCCGGATCGGTCATCTCGTCGAGATCGATGGTTTCCACCATGGCCCGGGCTTCCGACCAGGCATCGTCCGGATCGTGCGACAGCACGCCGTCATCGCCGTCGCCGCCGTGAAGATCCGGCTGGCGCATGCGCTCCGGCTCCTGCGGCAGGAACTGGGCCACCAGCCCCCCGGCCCGCCAGCTTTCGCGCGGCTGGCCGTCCTCGTCGCGCGAAAACAGCTTCGCGACGCCGAGACGCACCGCCGTCGGGATCTGCTCCGACTGGCGGAAATAGGCCATGGCGATCTCTTCCAGCGAGCGGCCGTCGAGCTCGACGATCCCCTGATAGGGCTGCATGAAACCGCCCTGATCGATGGTGAAGGCGAGCACGCCGCGGCCAAGCAGCGCTTCCGGCTCGGTCTTTCCCGCCTCGATCGCGGCGTCGAGCGCTTCCTGATCAAAGCGGGCATAGCCGCGCAGCGCATCCGGCGTCGAGAAATCGGCGACCAGCAGATCGACCGGCCCATCGCCCTTGGTCTGCACGGTGAATTTGCCCTCGAATTTCAGCGAGGTGCCGATCAGCGCCGTCAGCACCACCGCTTCGGCCAGCAGCCGGGCGACGGGTTCGGGATAGGCGTGGCGCGCCAGCATGGTGTCCAGCAGCGGGCCGAGCTGGACCGTGCGGCCGCGCACATCGAGCGCATCCACCTGGAAGGGCACAACCATGTCATCACCGGCGAAACCGAGTTCGCCGAGTTGCGTTTCAAGATTTTGCATTGTTCATCTCCTTGCCTGGCAAGGCGGCGCTTCAGTCGAAGACGCCGAGGCACCAGGCCAGAACGGATTTCTGGGCATGAAGCCGGTTCTCGGCCTCGTCAAAGACGACCGATTGCGGGCCGTCCATCACCTCGTCAGTCACCTCCTCGCCGCGATGGGCGGGCAGGCAGTGCATGAATATGGCGTTGCCATTCGCCTTTTTCATCAGGTCCGCATCGACCTGATAGGGCTGAAACACATTGTGGCCGCGCGCCTTGTGCTCCTGGTTCATCGAGACCCAGGTATCGGTGACCACGCAATCGGCGCCCGCGACAGCTTCAGCGGCGGTATCGAAGAAGTTGACCTCCGCCCCTTCCGCGCGCGCCCAGTCCACGAACCGCATCTCCGGCTCCGAGCCTTTCGGCACGGCGATGTTCATCCGGTAGGAGAACCGCCCTGCGCCCTCAAGAAACGAGTGCAGCACATTGTTGCCGTCGCCGGTCCAGGCGATGGTCTTGCCGGCCACCGGGCCGTTATGCTCCTCGAAGGTCTGCAGATCGGCCATGATCTGGCAGGGATGGGTCGCATCCGTCAGCCCGTTGATCACCGGCACGGTGGCGGTTTCGGCAAGCTCCAGCAGCCGATCGTGATAGGTGGTGCGGATCATGATCGCGTCGACATAGCGCGACAGCACCTTGGCCGTGTCGCCGATCGTCTCGGCGCGGCCGAGCTGCATGTCCTTGCCGGACAGCACCAGCGTCTCGCCGCCGAGCTGGCGCATGCCGACATCAAAGGAAACGCGGGTGCGCGTCGACGGCTTTTCGAAGATCATCGCCAGCACCTTGCCGGCAAGAGGCTTGTCCGCGGTGCCTGCCTTCTGGGCGGTCTTTCGGCTCGCCGCGTCGTCGAGAATGCCGCGCAGAGCGGATTTCGAAACGGCGGAGAGATCGAGAAAATGCCTCGGATTGGACATGGAACTACTCTTTCACAGATAGAACTTCGTTTTGCGCGCGCTCAAGCGGCGGAAAGCTTTTCGGCGGCGCGGCCAAGCCGGGCAAGGCCCTCGCGCGCTTCCTCGACCGTGACGGTCAAGGGCGGCAGAAGACGGATCACGTTATCGCCGGCCGGCACGGACAGCAGCTTTTCCTCGCGCATGGCTGCTGCCAGCTCGCCGGCGGGCACGACCGCCTTGATGCCCAGCATCAGGCCTTCGCCGCGGATTTCGCCGATCACGCCCGGATAGCGGTCCTTCAGTTCGGCAAGCCCCTGCTTGAACACCAGGCCCACGTCCCTGACATGCTCCAGGAAGCCGTCTTCCAGCACCACATCCAGCACCGCATTGCCGACGGCCATCGCCAGCGGATTGCCGCCAAACGTGGTGCCGTGAACGCCGGGCACCATGCCGGATGCGGCCTCTTCCGTCGCAAGGCATGCGGCAACGGGAAACCCGCCGCCAATGCCCTTGGCGATCGCCATGATATCCGGCGCAACGCCGGTCTGCTCATAGGCGAACAGCGTGCCGGTGCGCCCGACGCCGGTCTGCACCTCGTCGAAGATCAGCAGCAGGCCGTGCTCATCGCAGAGCGCACGCATGGCCTGAAGGAAGGCCTTGTCGACGGTGCGCACGCCGCCCTCGCCCTGGATCGGTTCGATCATCAGCGCGGCGGTCGTATCGGAAATCGTTTCCTTCAGCAGATCGAGATCGCCGGCCGGAATCTGGACGAAGCCCGGCGCCTTCGGGCCGAAGCCTTCCATGTATTTCGCCTGACCGCCGGCCGCGATCGTTGCCAGCGTCCGCCCATGGAACGCGCCCTCGAAGGTGATGATGTCGATCTTCTCCGGATGGCCCTTGGCATAATGATAGCGCCGCGCGGTCTTGATCGCCGTCTCCAGCGCCTCCGCGCCGGAATTGGAGAAGAACGCCTTGTCGGCGAATGTCGCCGCCGTCAGCCGCTCCGCCAGTTTTTCCTGGCCGGCAACCTGATAGAGGTTCGAGACATGCCACAGTTTCTCGGCCTGATCCTTCAGCGCCGCGACCAGATGCGGGTGGGCATGGCCAAGCGAATTGACGGCAACGCCGGCGGCAAAGTCGAGATATCGCTCGCCCTTGTCCGTGATCAGCCAAACGCCTTCGCCGCGCTCGAAAGTGAGCGGTATTCTGGCGAACGTATTATAAAGAGGCGATACACCGGACATGGCGGTAAAACTCCGACAAGATGACAAGGGCGACTTTCAACGCCCGCAGAAATTAAAAATGCCGCCTTGAGGCGGCGGCAGGCCTTATATTGTCATGTCCGCCTCCAATGTCAACAAACGCGGTGGCGGCAAGGCGTTTGGGCGAATCCAACGCCGTTTTCGCCCCCGCCAGCACAAAAATCACCAAGTTGGGGAAAACCGCGAAAAACGATTCGCGCGATTCCCCGTAACCTTGCCACGCCCCGACCATGGGCCTACCTTACGAGCCAACAGAGTACTGCAAGCGGCGGATCTGATTACCCGGATTGGCGAGTTCTTCCTGTTTCGGACACGTTTCGGAGCACGACGCCGGATTCCGCCCGCAATAGCCGGAGACGACATATGAGCTGGACAGACGAACGCGTCGAAAAACTCAAACAACTCTGGTCGGAGGGCCTGAGCGCCAGCCAGATCGCGACCCAACTCGGCGGCGTCAGCCGCAATGCCGTGATCGGCAAGGTGCATCGCCTTTCGCTGCCCGGCCGCGCCAAGAGCGGCGGCGCGCCTGCGCAGGCAGCGCCCCGCGCGACCGCGCGCAACACCGCCCCGCCGCGCGCGCCGAACTTCGCCTCGCGCGTTGCCGGCCGCCGCCCGGCCGCCCCGCCGCAGAGCACGCCATCCGCGCCGCGCACCGCCGGCGCCACCGCGCTCAAGCAGGAGGTCGAAGCCGATAGCGTTCCGGCCGCGCGCCCCCGCTCGAACCCTGACAATGTCGTCGTGCCGATCATGAAGAAGGTCGCGCTCACCGAACTCACCGAAATGACCTGCAAATGGCCGGTCGGCGACCCGACCCAGGACGATTTCTATTTCTGCGGCTGCGATGCGAAGGAGAATTCCCCCTATTGCAGCTACCACGCCAAGCTCGCCTATCAACCCGTCAGCGACCGCCGCCGGGCGGGGTGAAACCGCAGCAGACCTCATCTGTAAAAGCGCCTTCGGGCGCTTTTTTGTTACGCCCTCACCCGTCCCAGCCGATCACCGTCAGGTCCGGCCACAGCGCCTTCCAGCGCTCAACCTTGTTCTCATACGCCTCGCGGGAGACCTGCGTCTTGTTGGGGCGCACGACGGCGTTGAGGAGATCGGCGAGACCGAAGGGCGCATCGCATGCGAAGCCGCCGGCCTTCGGTCTTATGCCGATGGCGGTGGCGGTGGTCGGAAAGGTTGTGATCGCCTCCGAGACGCTGTCATATGCTTCGATGTCGAAGCCGAAGCGGTCGCCGTACCAGAGGTGCACCCGCGCCTGGTTCTTTACGTCGATCCACGCCGGTAGAGCGGAAAACGCCGCGCGGATACGGGCGGCATGGCGGGCTTCCGCCCGCTCCGACAGGTCGTTGGGGTCGAAATAGACGATATCGATATCGGCGATGCCGTGCGTCGGGTCCATGGCGAAGCGGCGGTTCCAGACCGTCTGCGCCAGCGCGCCGGCCACCAGCCAGCAATCCGGAAGATCGATCAGGCGCCAGTTCTCAAGAAGCGGCCTGATAAGCGGGCTGTCCGATACCGCCGCAATGATCTCTGATAATTCAACCTTCATCGGACCCCGCCGTCACGATCCGTTCGGCGCGGGTGTAGACGCTGAAGCCGTCGCCGCGCGCCGTGGCGATCAGCGTCAGACCGGCGGCTTCCGCCGTCTCGACGGCGAGCGCCGTCGGCGCGGAGATCGCGATCAGAACCGGGCTGCCGGCAATCGCCGCCTTCTGCACCATTTCCACCGAGAGCCGGCTGCTGACGACAATCGCACCCGCCCTTGCTTCAATGCCCTCACGCGCCAGGGCGCCGATCAGCTTGTCGAGCGCGTTGTGGCGGCCGACATCTTCCCGCACCGTCAGCATGCCCTCACCCGGACGATAGAAGCCCGCGCCATGCACCGCGCGGGTGGCGGCAAACAGCGGCTGTGCGCGCGACAGCGCCTCCACGGCGGCGTTCACCTCGTCAACCCGCTGGCGAAAGTCTTGGGCAGCGATTTTCGGCACATCCCGCACCGCGGCCTCTATGCTCTCCAGCCCGCAAAGCCCGCAGCCGACAGGCCCGGCCATGGAGCGGCGGCGGGCGGCGAGCGCCTCGGAGCGGTCCGCCCGCAGCGTGATCTGCACATCAATGCCCTTGTCGAAGGCAACGATATCAACCGCCTCGATCTCCCGAGGATCGCTGACGATGCCTTCCGTCAGGCTGAAGCCATAGGCGAAATCGACGAGATCATCCGGCGTTGCCATCATCACCGCATGGGTCGAGCCGCCATAGCTCATCGCCACGGCCATCTCTTCGGCAAGGGGCCGGTCGGCCGCATTGTCCCGGCTTCCATGGGTGAACAGCGGCTTCAGGGGGGCTCCGGCCATCGCCTTACACCATCACCGGTTTGGGCAGTTGCCGCTCGCCCTTCAGGATCGCCGCGACCAGCGCCAGGGACGAGGCGAGTTCGAGCTCGCTCGAGGCGGCGAGCGCCACGCGGATCGCCGGCGGCGCGGCGGCGCGGCCGACATGGAAGCTTGATCCGGCCGCAACCGCTACACCCCGGCTTTTCGCCCGCTCGACCATCGCCGCCTCGGTGAGGCCCTCCGGTAGCGGTATCCAGACATGCAGCGCGCCCGGCGTCATGCGGCAGGCGATGCCGGCGAGCGCTTTTTCCGCGATCGCCCGGCGGCGCATCAGCGCCTGGCGCTGCCAATTGACGAGTTCGATCGCGGTGCCATCGAGGATCCAGCGGCTGGCGATTTCCGCCATCACCGGCGTCGCCACCCAGTTCGCCGCGAGATACCGGTTGGAAACGGCGGCGGCAAAGCGATCCGGCGCGGCCACGAAGCCGCAGCGCAAGCCGGGAATCGTGTTCTTCGACAGGTCGGTCATGTAGACCGTGCGCTCCGGCGCGAAGGCGGCGACCGGCGGCGGGCGGTTTTCAACGAGCGGTCCCAGCACATCGTTTTCGATGATGGCGAGATCGAGCCTGCGGGCAATCGCCGCGATCGCGCGGCGGCGCGGCGCGCTCATCACAAGCGCCTGCGGGCCTGCGGCGGACGGCTGCAGGAAGATCGCCCTCAGCCGCTTGCGGCCGGCAACGGCTTCCAGCGCGGCCGGCACGATGCCCTCGCCATCCACCTCCACGCCTTCGAGATCAATGCCGAGATAACCGGCGAGCGGGCGCACCATCGGATGCGTCAGCGCCTCCACCGCGAGCGAACCGCCGGCGGGAACGACGCTCATGAATGCCGCCGTCATCGCATCGCTGGAGCCGTTGGTGACCGTGACGCCATGGGCCGGCGCCTTCAGCCCGCATGCGGCCAGCCAGTTGACGCCGGCCATGCGGTAGCGCTGGAACAGCGCGTTGGGCATCATCGAAAACGCCAGTTCCGGCGGCATGGTCGCGCCGAGATCGGCAAAGGCTGCACGGAACTTGGCGAGGCTCCGGCTCTCGCACACCGGCTTCAGGATCGAAAGGTCGATGACGCCGCTGCCGCCCTCGGTGAGGTAGGGCCGCTCGGGGGCCACAGGTTCCGCCTTGATATAGGACCCGCGTCCGACCTCGCCGACCACCATGCCGCGCCGCGTCAACTCCTCATAGGCGCGGCTCACGGTCTGCACCGACACCTTGAGATCGGCCGCCATCTCGCGCTGCGGCGGCAGGCGCATGCCGTCGATCAGCAGGCCGCTGCGCACGGCGGCCGCGATCTGTTCGGCAATGGAGAGATAAGCCGGCCGCTTGATCAGCCGGGGATTCGGGCGCCATTTTGTCATCTCCGGATGGTGGGGCAAATCCGGGAGAATGACAAGCGCGCGGCGGAAAGCGGATTGCGGAAACGCAATGCCAAAGCCGTGAAATGCCTAACGCTTTCGAAACACCTGGCAGGTTTTGGAAAAGAGCGCGGCGGACCGGACCGGCTTTGCTTGGCGCTGCAAACCGTTTAGAACGCCCCGAACGAAACCGGCGACGGGGCGGCTATGTCCGACAGCAAAGCGAAAACCGCGATAACCGACACCGATGCGCTGGTGGCGCGCGGGCTCGTGCCGGCGGATGCGGCGGGCGATATCGCGCGCGTTGCCGAAGATTTCCGCATCCGTATCCCGGCCCATATCCTGTCGGCGATCGACACGGTGGCCGCCGATGATCCGCTGGCGCGCCAGTTCGTGCCGGATCGCCGCGAGCTTGAAGCCTATGACGGCGAGATGGAGGACCCGATCGGCGACGGCGCGTTCGAGCGGGCAAAGGGCGTTACCCACCGCTATCCCGACCGGGTACTTCTGAAGCCGACACACGCCTGCCAGGTCTATTGCCGCTTCTGCTTCCGCCGTGAAACCGTGGGCGAGCCGGAAGCGGCGCTTGACCGGGACGAGCTTGCCGCAGCGCTCGACTATATCCGCGCGCATGACGACATCTGGGAGGTGATCCTGTCGGGCGGCGATCCGCTGGTTCTGTCCGACCGCCGGCTTTCCGCGTTGATGAAGGCGCTCGGCGAGATTGACCATGTCGCCGTCATCCGCATCCACACCCGCGCGCCGCTGGTCACGCCGGAGCGCATCAGCGACGGCCTTGTCGATGCACTGAAGCAAGCGGGCAAGACGGTCAATATCGTCGCTCACGTCAACCATCCGCGCGAGCTGACCGAGGCGGTGCGCGGCGGACTCGCACGCCTTGCCGATGGCGGCATTCCACTGTTTGCCCAGACGGTTCTGCTGAAGGGCATCAACGACGATGCCGAAACGCTGGCGACCCTGTTCAGGACGCTCCTCGCCAATAGGGTCAAGCCGTATTACCTCCACCATCTCGACAAGGCCAAGGGCGTCGCCCATTTCGCCGTGCCGATCGCGCGCGGCCAGGCGCTGATGCGGGCGCTGCAGGGCGCGATCTCCGGGCTCTGCCTGCCGACCTATGTGCTCGATATTCCGGGCGGAGCCGGCAAGGCGCCAATCGGCCCTTCCTATCTGGAGCAAACCGGAGAGGCCGAATACGACGTCACGGATTACCGGGGCGGAAAACATTCCTATTCCGACTGGCGGTGAGCGCCAGTCTGGCCCTGCCGGCTGCGTCATCTCCGTTTCGCCTCGCCCTCAGCGAAGGCCAGGGCGAGGATCGCTTCGTTTGGAGGGGTGGCGCTGCCGCCCTCACGCGCCGACGGTGCGCGCCTCGATTTCCTCCAGCGTAATGCCCTTGGTCTCTGGCGCCGCGGCGATCGCGTAGACGATGCCGACCACGCAGAAGAAGGTGAAGATCGCGAAGGTTCCGACAATGCCGATGCCCGCCAAAAGATCCGGAAACACCAGCGCCACCAGGAAGTTGAAGAACCAGTTGGCGACGGAGGCGAGCGCCATGCCGCGCGACCTGAGCCGCAGCGGAAACAGCTCCGCCATATAGAGCCAGGGCAACGGGCCGAGACTGACGGCGAAGAAGGCGATGAAGGCGAAGATGCCGATCATGGCAAGATAGGGCGTTGCCGCGACATCCATCATCGTCGCGCCGGTTACCAGCGCCATCGACGCTGCGGTGCCGATAAAGCCGAGGATCAAGAGCTTGCGCCGGCCCATGCTTTCCACCAGATACATCGCGACGACGGTCAGCGCGACATTGACGACGCCGATGCCGACGGTGGCCAGAAGATCGGTCGTGGTGCCGGAAAAGCCGGCATTTTTGAAGATTTCCGGGGCGTAGTAGATGATCGCGTTGATGCCGGAAAGCTGCTGCAGCACGAACACGATCATCGCGAAGCTCGTCACCGGCAGGATGCCGCGCTTCAGGAAGGTGCTCCAGGCCGGGGTCGCCTCCTCGTCCTTGGCACTCTCCTTGATCTCGGCGATGATCTCGTCGACCTCGGCGGGCGAGGATTCCGGCTGCAGCTTCGCGATGATATCGCGCGCCTTGTCGGCATTGGAATTCAGCGTCAGCCAGCGCGGTGTTTCCGGCGACAGCAGGATGCCGATCAGCGCCACGATCGACGGGAACACGCCGACGCCGATCATCCAGCGCCAGTCGCCCGAACCGCCAAAGGCCGCATCCGACATGTAGGACACCATGATGCCGATGGTGATCATCAACTGGAAGGCGGAGACGATGGTGCCGCGAATGCGCGCCGGCGCGACTTCCGCCAGAAACATCGGCGCGGTCATTGCCGAGGCGCCGATGCCGACGCCGATCAGAAGGCGGGCAAGTGTCAGAACATACTGGTTGAAGGCAAGCGCGGAAATCAGCGAACCGACCAGGAAGATCAGCGCGCCGAGGATCAGCATCGGCTTACGCCCGTAGCGATCGGTGGTGACCATGGCCAGCACGGTGCCCGCCACCGCGCCGAGCGGCACGGCCGAGGTGATGACGCCCTCCATGAAGGGCGAAACCGTGAAATCCTGCTTGATGAACGGCAGAGCGCCGGAAATCACGCCCTGGTCGAAACCGAAGAGCATGCCGAACAGCGCTGCCACAATGACGATGGCGATGAGCATGGGTTTTCCTCCGCTTGGGCGGCGGCTGCCGCCTTCCCCTCTTGTGACCCCGTTTTTGAACCGTCGCTGAAAACCGCAAACGGCCTTATACCAAAAGTTGAAAGTCGAAACGGCATCCGTTGTCAAATCCTTTTGGACCTTAGCGTTTATATTAGCGGCGTTCCCGACTTCGCCGCCGAGCCCCTTGACCGGCGCGCCGGCGCGCGGCATAGAAGACGCATCCGAGGGGTGTGTCCGTGACACTGAGATGGCCGATGGCCGAACCCTTGAACCTGATCCGGGTTATGCCGGCGTAGGAACGGAGTTTGGTCTTGAGCGACACGCCCAGAAAATCAGCCTCTATTGACGCCTCCGCTGCCCGGTTTAGCCGGGGAGAGCGGGATTGAAGCGTACTCTCTCAGCGGCACTCACCTTTTTCGCAATCGTGTCCGGGCTTCTTGTGCTCTGGCAGGCGATCATCGTTTTCGGCGAGCTGCCGCGCTATATCCTGCCGCCGCCGCTTGCCGTGCTGGCAAAATTCCAGACCGCCCATGCGATGCTGCTCAGGGAAGCTCTGGTGACGCTCAGGGAAATCCTGGCGGGCTTTGCCATGGGCGCGATCTTCGGCGCGTCGGCGGCGATTTTCATTGCCGCCTTTCCCCGCATCGGACGGTTCATCTGGCCTGTTCTGGTAGTTCTGCAATCCTTTCCCGTGTTCGTGATCGCGCCGATGCTGGTTCTGTGGTTCGGCTTCGGCATCGCCTCCAAGGTGGTGATGACGACGATCATCGTTTTCTTCCCCGTCGCCTCCAGCTTCGCCGACGGGTTGAGGCGCACCGATCCGGAAATCGTGGCTGCGGCCCTGCTCGATGGCGCGGACCATTTCGAGATGCTACGCGATATCCGTCTGCCGCTGGCGATGCCGCATCTGTTCTCCGGCCTCCGCATTGCCGCCCCCCTCGCCCCGCTCGGCGCGGTGGTCGGCGAATGGGTTGGGTCTGCCGGCGGGCTCGGCTTTCTCATGGTCCAGGCCAACGCCCGCATGCAGAGCGACACCGTGTTCGCCGCCATGCTGATCCTTGCGCTCGAGGCCGTGCTGTTTCGAAAGGCGGTGGATCTCGCCGCTCCCTTCTTCACCCGCTGGTCGCATGAGGATTGAGCGGCCGGCTCAGATAAACAGGAGAATGACATGCTGAAGAAACTCGCATTCGTCGCCGCTCTTGCCCTGGCTCCCGGGCTGGCGAGCGCCGCCGACAAACTCGACGTGATCCTCGAATGGTATGTGAACCCCGACCACGGGCCGCTGGTGGTAGCCCAGGAGAACGGCTATTTCGCCGACGAAGGCCTCGATGTGGAACTGCTGCCGCCATCAGACCCGTCCATGGTGCCGCGCATGGTGGCGACCGGCAAGGTCGATATCGGCATCCACTACCAGCCCAATCTTTATCTCGACCACGAGGCCGGCATCGATATCGTCCGCTTCGGCACGCTGGTCTCGACGCCCCTCAACACGCTGACGGTACTGAAAGACGGACCGATCAAATCCGTCGCCGACCTGAAGGGCAAGAAGATCGGCTTTTCGGTGGCAGGCATCGAGGATGCGGTGGTGGCCACGATGCTGGAGAACGCGGGCCTCTCCAGGGACGACATCACGCTCATCAATGTCAACTTCGCGCTCACCCAGTCGCTGCTGTCAGGCCAGGTTGACGCGACCATCGGCTCGTTCCGCAACATCGAACTGCCGCAGATGCGCATCGCCGGCCACGAGGGCAAGGCCTTCTTCCCGGAAGAGCATGGCGTGCCGGTCTATGATGAGCTGATTTACGTGACCCGCAGCGACATGCTTGACGATGATCGCTTGCCGCGCTTCCTCGAAGCTGTGGAAAAGGCGACGGTCTTCATCGTCAACCATCCGGAGGAAGCATGGGTGAGCTTTGCCAAGGCCTATCCCGATCTCGACGACGAACTGAACCGTCAGGCCTTCGCCGAATCCGTCGTCCGCTTCGCCAAGCGCCCCGGCGCCTCCGATGCCGCACGCTACGAGCGTTTCGGCGCATTCATGGCGGAAAACGGGCTGATCTCCGAAGCGCCGCCGGTCGATACAATCTCGGTCTCACTGTCGCAGGAATAACAGACCGGCCTTAAATCGCCACAAAAGCACATTATAAAGAATTGAAAGAGGCGGCGCGCATGCCGCCTCGCTGTTTCGGTCTTTTGTGACGACAATTGCGGCGATACCGCCATCCAAAGACCGATCTCTATCCCTTCACGACAGGAGATCGGATCATGAAACTTGCCGGCCTTGTGCTGGTGGTGGTCGGGCTTGCGGGCCTCACCATCCGCATCTTGCTCTATCAATATCCCGACGTCGCGGGCACCATCGAGGGCAGTCTCCTGACCCCGCTCTCCCACCTCGTCCTGGCCGCCGGCGCCGCGCTGCTCGCGCTCCACCTGCTCTACCGGGTGCTGCGCCACGTCATGCATTTTTGAAATCGGCTAAATCCGCTTGCCCGCCCGCTCATTGAGCGTGGTTTCAACAAAAGCGGCGACATCGCGGTCGGCGGGATAGAATTCGAGATAGCGCCGCCAGACCGCAACCGCGGCCTCCTGCCGCCCGGTCCTGTCGAGGATGGTCGCCATCAGGCCGAGCGCGCCGAAGTCGCGCGGCTCCAAGGACAGCGATGTGCGGATATCGTCCATGGCGCGTTCGAGATCGCCATGGGTGTAATGGAGCACGGCGCGCTTGCGGTAGGGGGCTGCCTCGTCCGGCCTCAGCGCGATCGCCTCCGACAGGAAATCGAGCGCGGCGGCAGTGCGGCCGTTATTCTCCGAATCATCCGACCATTCGATCAGCAGGGAAACCGTGGCGCTTGGCGAGCGATCGAGATATTCGTCGATCTGACGGGCGAGATCCGCCGCCTGCCGGGCGTCGCTTGTGCGTTTCAGGCGATCATAAAGCCTGTCCAGCGGATCGGCCTCGACAACCGAGTCGGGCATTTCGGAAATCTGTTCATCCGCGGCATTGCCCTGCGCAAACGCGGGCAGCGGGCCGGCAATGGCCAGGGCGGCGAGGATCAGAATGGCAGACACGGAAAAGCGCATGACGGGAATGGTATCCCGTCATGGCGAAAATTCAAACAGATAATGCGCTGACTTTCTCAGCCCTGACGGGCCTTGAAGCGCGGGTTCTGCTTGTTGATGATGTATACCCGGCCCTTGCGGCGCACCAGACGGTTTTCCCGGTGACGGGACTTGAGCGCCTTGAGCGAATTCTTGATCTTCATGTTTTCGATCCGCTGTTTGTGCCGCTCTCGACTGATCAGTAAAGGCGGTCAGTATTGATATTCAAAGGCGCGCCTTGAAAAAGCGCGCCCGTCAGTGGCCGCTACCTAGCGAATGATCGCCGCCAAGTCAACCGTCGCGGCGCTTTTCCAGCACGGTGACATGGCCCATTTTCCGCCCTGCCCGGGTTTCGGCCTTGCCATAGAGATGCACGAGCGCGCCTTCGGTCGTCATCCACTCCGGAATCCGGTCCATATCGTCGCCGATGATATTGTGCATCACGCAATCGCTGTGGCGGACGGGGTCGATCAACGGCAGGCCGCAAACGGCGCGGATATGCTGCTCGAACTGCGAGATGACGCAGGCCGCCTCGGTCCAGTGGCCGGAATTATGAACGCGCGGGGCGAATTCATTGGCAATCACCCTGCCGTCGCGGGCGACGAACAGTTCCAGCCCCAGCACGCCGACATAATCGAGCCCGATCAGCAGCCGCTCCGCCGCCTTCACGGCGGCCGCCGCAATGTCCGGCGAAACGCTGGCTGGAACGGTGGACGTCCGCAGAATGCCGTCGCGGTGGACATTTTCAGCCGGATCGAAACAGACGATCGTGCTGTCCATGCCGCGCGCGGCGATCACCGAGATTTCGCGATCGAAATCGATCCACTCTTCGAAGATCGCGGGCGCGCCATTGAGCGCTGCAAAGGCGGCCTCCGGATCATTGTCGCTGCCGTCAAACACCCACTGCCCCTTGCCGTCATAGCCGAAGCGGCGGGTCTTCAACACGCCGCGTCCACCGAACGCCTCAAGCGCGTCCGCAAGGTCCTCAGCGGTATCAACCGCCCGGAAACCGGCGGTGGCGATGCCGCTGTCGTTGAGGAAGGTCTTTTCGGTGAGGCGGTCCTGCGAGACGGACAGCGCACGGGCCGGCGGATAGACAGGCCGTTCGGCCGACAGAAGCGCGGCGCTTTTCTCCGGCACATTCTCGAATTCATAGGTGATGACTTCACAAGCGCCAGCGAGCTCAACCAACGCCGCCTCGTCATCATAGGCCGCCACGATATGGCGGTTTGCGACCTGGGCGGCCGGGCAATCTTCCTGCGGCTCCAGGATGACGGTGCGGATCGAAAGCCGGGCGGCCGCCATGGCCAGCATGCGGCCAAGCTGACCGCCGCCGATGATACCGATGGTCTTCATGAAACTCATTCGTCCTTGTCGATGGGGTATTCGGCAACGCTTGCCGCCTGGCGCACGCGATATTCATCGAGCCGACCTGCAAGCTCCGGATCGGCCAGCGCCAGAACGGCTGCCGCCAGAAGCGCCGCATTGACAGCGCCGGCCTTGCCGATGGCGAGCGTTCCAACCGGAATGCCCGCCGGCATCTGCACGATCGACAACAGGCTGTCCTGGCCGGAGAGCGCGCGCGACTGCACCGGCACGCCGAAAACCGGCAGCGGCGTCAGCGCCGCCATCATGCCCGGCAGATGCGCTGCCCCGCCGGCGCCGGCAATGATAATCTGAAAACCTTCGGCGCGGGCGCTGCGGGCGAACTCATACATGCGGTCCGGCGTGCGGTGGGCGGAGACGATCCGCGCGTCGTAATCGATGTCGAGAATGTCGAGAATGTCAGCAGCGTTCTTCATCGTTTCCCAGTCGGACTGGGACCCCATGACGATGGCGACAGGCGGATTCTTGATCGGGCTCATCGGCATTCCATTGTTTCAACAAATTCGACGAATGTGGCACGCGCCGACCATGCGTCGTTTCGAGCGAAACACGCTCTAGCATCAATCGTTTTCGGTGAAAAGCAAAGCGCCGGGAAGATCAGGCGTGCCTTGGGCAAAATGCCGCGACAAAATCACATTTCCGCCTTCGACAAACGTCTTCGATCATGGCATTCTTACATTGCACTTTGATGACGAGGCGCCGCATCCGGCGGCGCGAAACCAAAGGAAGGACGTGTGCAATGACAGTTCAGACGCATCTTGCCGCTCTCGAGGAAAAGCATTCGGAACTTGAGAGGAAGCTTCACGACGTAATGGCTTCGCCGTCCAGCCCCGACCAGGAAATCGCATCGATCAAACGCAGGAAACTTCACCTGAAAGACGAGATTGAACGCCTCCATCACTCCGCTACTTAAGACACCCTCTGTCCTCAAACGCCCCGGCAAAAACCGGGGCGTTTTTGTTTGCGCGACGCGTGCCTGATCACCGGCTCGAAACCTGCGCAATCCTCACGTCTCGCCGCCCTTCTCCTGCTTCTTCATCACCCCGATCCTGAGCATCACCTCGCGCGGTATGTCATAGGTCGATTTCAGATGGTGATCGGTGCGCAGCCCCAGATAATCGCGTTGGATGAACAGCGCGAAAGCACGGTCGGCCGCTGCCTGCACCAGTTCATCGCGGTCCTGATTGGAGCCCGGCGTCTCGTCGTGGCGTCTGAGCGCCGCCAGCGCCTCCTCCAACCGTCCGCCGATCCGCCCCAGCGCCTGCGCCGTCTCCTGCATGATCTCGTATTGAAGGGCGTCCAGATCGGGATCAAGCGGCCTGCTGCTCGTGCCCGGCAATATCGGTTTCTTGGGGGCCATGATCTTTTCCTTGCGTCTCTTCCGAAGATTGGAAGGCGAGTGCGCGAGGTCAAGGGTACCAAACCAAAGCGATCCGACCGAAAATATTCGATTGTCTTGTCATATGGCATCATAATTCCTATATTATGCCAAAAGGCAAAAACGAGATTAGCAATGCCCCAGCTTCAAGTGATCGAAAAGACCGCGCATCAGAACTCCGCCCCGGAGATCACCGAGGCGGAAGGGCAGGCGATGGCACGGGCGGCGGTCAATCTGTTTTCGCGCTGGGAATTGAGCGACAGCCAGGCCTGCATTCTGCTGGGCGGATTGTCGCCGCGCACATGGGCGCGCTGGAAGGGCGGCGATATCGGGCGCATTCCGCGCGATCTCAAAGCCCGGCTTTCCAACCTGATGGGCATTCACAAGGCGCTCCGGATCATCTTCACGGATGCAGAGCGGGTCTATGGCTGGGTGCGGCGGGAAAACGCGGCTTTCGGCGGCGCATCGGCGCTCGACATCATGCTTGGCGGTGAACTGACCGATATCATGCGGGTCCGGCGCTATCTCGACAGCGTCCGGGGCGGCTGAGCTTGACCATGCCCGACATTTTGCGCGTCACGTGGGCAAAGACCCACCGGATCATCCGTTCCCGCTTTCCCCCGATCGATCTGTTCGAGGATATCGCCGACCCCGCCGACTGGGACGCGATTCTCTCGGCTGAGGCCAAGACCAATCCGCGCGTCAGCACAAGCGTCGGCATGCTTGATCTGGTGCCGCCCGAACGGCGGGTTTCCGGCGAAGGCGCGTCCTGGGCGATGGCGCCCTTCGTCCATACCTCGACGGATCGGCCGAGCCGGTTCAGCGATGGTTCGTTCGGCGTCTATTATGCCGGCGACCGGATCGAGGTCGCGCTGTTCGAGACCATACATCACCATGCCGTCTTCATGGCGGCCACAGATCAGGCGGCGGGCTGGACCTCCGATTTTCGCGAACTCGTCGGCACGCTTGACGCCGATCTTCACGATGTCCGGGACCGCACGCGTTTTTCCGAACTCTATGACCCCGACGATTATCGCAAGTCTCAGGCGATCGGCGCCAGACTTCATGCGGAAAACGCGAACGGCATACTCTATGGCAGCGTCCGGTATCCTGACGGCTCGGCGGTGGCGCTGTTCTGGCCGGACGTCGCTGGCATTCCGAGCCAAGGACAGCATTTTTCCTATTACTGGGACGGCGCGAACGTCACCACGGTCAAGAATCTGAGCACCGGCGAGCTATTCGCCGTCGTCGATTAGCGCAGGCTGGCGCAACGCTTTTATTTCCGCCCAGAGAAGCTCCTGAATATCTGTGTGTCCGCCGGCAAGGCGCACAGCGGCCACGGTCAGCATCGTATGGGGCAGCACGTCGCGGAGGTCGAAGAGCAGGCCGGCGCGGATCGCGTCCCTGGCTATACTTTCCGGCACCCAGGCGACGCCGACGCCGCTGATCGCAAACTGCAGCGCGGCCAGCGTCAGCGCGGTCTCGACCTTGCGGCGGACGAATTCGCCGCTCGGAATCTGCGGCATGACCTCCTCGTTGAAAATCCGGCCCAGAAACGCATCACTCGGATAGGCGATCACCGGCAGTTCGCCGCGCGCATAGCTGTCGTTCAACACGCCGAGACCATGCGTGGCGAACACCGGGATAAAGGCTTCCGTGCCAAGATTGACCCGTTCGAGATAATCCTCGGTCTCCGCCGCCGCCTCGGCTGTGGACTGATAGTTCAGCAGAAGATCGGCCTGCTTGGTCATCAACAGCGCCAGACATTCATCGCGATTAGCCGAGCGCAGGCGCACGCTGACATCGATCGTGTTCGAGAAGGTTTCGATGATGCCGGGCGCGCGCGACGTGGTGATCGCGTGCTGGCTGGCGATCACGATGCGGTTGTTGGCCTCTCGCCCCTGCCGGCGCAGTTCGTAAAGCAGGTCCTTCATCTCGGAGACCAGCCGCTTGATCTCCTCTTGCTCCGCCGAGATCGATGGCTTGAGGCCGACGGGCTTGCGCTCGCGGTCGAACAGTTCGGCCCCGACATACTCCTCGATCGCCCGGATACGGCGGGAGAAGGCAGGCTGGGTGACGTTGCGGCGGGCGGCGGCCGCATTGAATGAGCCGGTCTCGACCACCGCCATGATATCCTCGAGCCATTCAAGCCGCACGTCGACGCCTCCTAATATGCACTTCCTGCATTTTATCGCGCGAAAACGGCATTTGATCAACAAAAGGAAATGCGCAACATTTGAAATCACGCAATTTGTTCAAGGTTGGTTTTCCATGCATCTCGCCCGTTTT
>NZ_JBAKFR010000022.1:0-80727 GCF_053484295.1 Martelella sp. AMO21009 | reverse complement strand
CCTTAGAATCAGCGTTATCCAGCCAAAAGGACACTTGACGCATAACCTAACCGCTGCACCCCGCCGACCAGTATGAGGCCTTCGCGGCGATGATCGAAAAGGGCTATAAGGCCACCGAAATCGCCAATCAGTTCGGCGTGACCGAAAACCTCGTGCAGCGCCGCCTCAAACTGGCCGAGGTCGATCCGGTTCTTCTCACGGCTTTCCGCAACGACGAGCTCTCCCTGGATGCGCTGACGGCGTTCACGATCTGCAAGGACCGGAGCCGTCAGGTCGAGATCTTCGAGCAGCTCAAGTCTATCTATCACGGCATCAACGCCTATCAGGTTCGCCACCTGGCTACGGAGGACGAAGTGTCGGCGAGCGATAATGTCGCCCAATTTGTCGGCGTCGATGCTTATACGGCCGCCGGTGGAACGGTACGCAGGGATCTGTTTTCCGAAGCGGACGATGTTGTTCTCGAAGATGTTGCATTGTTGCATCGTCTGGCGACCGAGGCATTGAACGCGGAGGCGGAGAAGCTGACGGGAAAGTGGAAATGGGTCGATGTGCATCTCTCGGTCACCTATGACCAATATATGCGCTATGGTCGCGAATACCCCCTCCCCGTCGAGCCGGCCCCTGAGGATCAGGCCAAGCTCGATGCCTTGAACGGCGAGATCGAGCAGATGGAGGAGATCGGCGAGGAGGCCTGGACCGACGAGGTGCAGGCGCGCTGGGATCAACTCCATAACGATCTGGAGGCGCTATCCGCAGACGTGAAGCGGTCGGAATACACCGATGAACAGCGCGCCCGGGCAGGCTGCGTTGTGTCCATCGATCATCGCGGAGCGTTGAGGGTTGAGACCGGTCTGGTGCATCCGGACGACAAGCGGCAGCAGGTTCGCTCTGGCGGCTCTGAAACGATGTCGGCCGAAGAAAAACGCAAGGAGGCTGGCGTGTCGAATTCGCTTTCGGCGGATCTGCGTGCGATCCGGCATCAGAACCTGCAGGCCCACCTTGCCAGCGACTATCAAACTGCCTTCGACGCGATGCTCTATTCGATGATCGTCCGCCTGCCCATCGCCTATGCCGCCGCGCCGATCGATATCTCGATGCGTCAGGCGGAGGTCTTTAAGAGCCGTGAATATCTGGAGGATACGGTCGCGGCTGCCATGCTTGAGGAAATCAAGAACACGCTCGACCTGTCGTGGATCTCGCTCGAGAGTCCGCAGGATTTCATCACGATGTCGGCGCTGCCGATGGAAAAGAAGCAGGCGCTGTTCGCCTGGGCGACGGCGCAGGCTGTTCAGCAGCAATTGGCCAACGACGACCATAGCTCGCCGGTTCTTGAGGAGATCGGCCGCCGTTGCAGCACTGATGTTGCATATTGCTGGCGTCCGGACGCGAAAAACTACTGGTCGCGCGTGCCGAAAAAGCATGCCCTTTCCGTCGCCGCGGAGGTTATCGGTCAGAAATGGGCTGATGAGCGCCGCGACTTCAAGAAGGATGCGCTGGCCGCCTCGATGGAGACAGCTTTCCGGGAGGGGGCTGACGAACGGGTCGGCATCGATCCGGAAACGGCCAAGCGCACCGCGCGCTGGCTGCCCGAGGGCATGGCCTTCGAGAGCTCTGATGAGCAGCCGCAGGGCGAGGTCGAAAACCCGGAACCCGATGTGCTGCCGGCGTTCCTGAAAGCCGCCGCTGAATAGATTCCATCACCACCAGGTCTCCGGGGGACGGTCGCTCTCAAGTTAGAGGGCGGCCGTCTTTTCCGTGAACGGAAAACAAGAGCGAGAAAGTTGTTTTCTCCGCCGTTCGATACGGAGACAAAACCCATGCGAGCTTACAGACCGAAACGAGAAGACTTCATTCCCGAAGGTGCTGACGTGCGTTCCGATCCGGAATCCGATGCCGTCGCCTATCTGTTCGAAAACCGCGGCAGGCTCTGCGCCAAGTTGTTCGTCGGCAAGCGTGCCCGCCCCGACTGGCATTACTGGTTCAAAAGTCCGGAAGCGCGCGAGAAGCGGATCCAAGAGGGCTTCCAGGACCGCCGAAGGATGCTTGCCAGCAGGACGCGCTATCGGCCGTCCAATGCCGGCATCGAGATCGGCCATATCTTCGTTGCATCCTGGGGCTATGATCAGACGAACGTCGATTTCTGGCAGGTCACAAAGGTCATCGGCAAATCCATGGCCGAGGTCCGGCCGATCGGATCGCTCGACGCGTCGAGTGAAAACGAGGCGCCGTTGACCGAGCATGTCGTTCCATATGCCGATCACTTCATCGGTCCTGCCCGGCGCGTCAGAATCTCCAATAGTGGCTTCAGCCCGGAATCCTTCATTCATGCCCGTTTGTGGGATGGAAAGCCGTGCTATGCTTCGCACTACGCTTGAAATCTCAGATCCGGCCTAGTATATGCGTCTGTATATACAACATTTTGACAGGAGGTTATCATGCCCCAGCCCCAAGCGTCCGAAGCACGTGAAGCCAAGTTGTTTCGCAACAACAAGAGTCAGGCGGTTCGTATCCCGGCCGATTTCGAACTTCCGGGCGACCGTGTGCTGATACATCGGGAGGGAAGCCGACTTGTGATCGAACCTGCCCCAAACAAAAATCTTCTGGACATTCTGGCGCGACTGAAGCCGCTCGGCCCTGATGACCAGCTTCCCGACGTCGATGAGACCCTGCTGCCAGCAAGGAAAATCGACCTTTGAGCCGCCTTTACATGCTCGACACGAATATCGTGTCGGATCTCGCGCGTAATCCGGCCGGCGCCGTCGTCGGCCATATCGCTGATGTCGGGCAGGATACGATCTGCGTCAGCATTATCACCGCGGCTGAGCTATGCTATGGCTGCGAACGCAAGGGATCTGCCAAGCTGACAGCCCAGGTCGAGGCCATTCTTGGCGGCATGCAAATACTCGCATTGGGTGCGCCAGCACATGCCCGGTACGGCCGCATCAGAGCAGGCCTCGAAGCAGCCGGTACGCCGATCGGTCCAAATGACCTGCTGATTGCAGCCCATGCCTTGGCTGTCGATGCTGTGCTGGTAACAGCCAATACGCGCGAATTCCTTCGGGTGCCCGGTCTCCAGGTTGAAAACTGGCTGGACTGACAGCCCGTTCTTTGGCGCCGCCTCAATGTTCGAGGGCGGCGCTTTCGCCGTGTATCTGAACAAGGAGCACGGCATGTTTGAACTGCACCGCGAAACAGTCAATGACAAGACACTCCGGATCATTCCCGACCCCGATCCGATGAACCCGCGTGTCGAGTGCGACACGCTGGGCACGATGACCTGCTGGCATCACCGCTATAACCTTGGAGACAAGCACAGCTATCGCAACAATCAGGAGCTGTTCATCGCTCTTGCCGATTATGACGATGAAGCGCCTTTCGATCTGAAAGCGATCGAAAAGCGCGCTCTGCGTAACGCGATCTTCCTGCCGCTCTACCTCTATGATCATAGCGGCCTGACGATGAACACCACTGGTTTTTCCTGCCCGTGGGACAGCGGCCAGGTCGGATACGTTTTCGTCACGATCGACGGCGCCAGGACTGAATTCAGCGCCAAGCGGCTATCCTCAAAAATGCGCGAGCGCGCGCTCGACATTTTGCGGGCGGAAGTGGATGTCTACGATGCCTATCTTCGCGGAGACTTTTGCGGCTTTGAGATTTTGGGCGACGCCGACGATGTTATCGATTCATGCTGGGGGTTTTCAACAATGGCTGACTGCCTGACGGAAGCGCGTAGCGTGCTTGCCGCATAGGCATCGGCCCAGATCGACAAGTCAAAAGCCGTCCGAACAACCGGGCGGCTTTTTCTATGTTGCGGTTTGCCTTCGAAGCCAAAAGCAAGAGGGGGACCGGGAAGGTTTGAACCTTCCCAGGACAGAGAAAGGGGAGGTCTCAACCGTCAACCAAGCCGGAGATCCCCATGACCATCGTCGAAGCCGTTACGACCGGAACCCCCGTCACCGATGATCCTGCCGCCATTTTGAACGCAGCCAGGATCTTGTTGCCGATCCTCGAAAGCGGGACCAGCATCTCGTCATCTGCGTTGCGAGACGCCATGGAGCGAGCATCAGGCGGTTCCGATACGGACGGAACCTGGCTGTGGAAGCACGCCTATGAGGCCGCCGAATGCGCCCAGGTTCTGTTCCTGCAAAAATACGGCGCCACCATGTGCAAGCAGGCGAAGACGCCGCAGCAACTGGTGACGATGTTCGAGACCATCGCCAGCCTGTCGCCGAGCCAGACGAACCGTTCCGATGAATCTCAGGCCCTTCAGCAATTTTCCACTCCCCTGCCCCTGGCGTTCGCCGCCGCGCGTGCGGCGGCGATCACCGCCGCCGACCTTGTTCTCGAACCATCGGCCGGCACGGGACTTTTGGCTGCTTTCGCCGCCATGGCCGGCGCAGACCTACATCTCAACGAGATTTCGCAAACGCGCGCTGCCTTGCTGACTGAGCTGTTCGCCGGATCAGACGTTACCCGCCATGATGCCGGCACAATCCATGACCGGCTCAACCCGTCGGTCGATCCGTCGGTCATTCTCATGAACCCGCCCTTTTCGGCCGCCCCGGGCGTCACTCGCCGTTACAGGGCCGCGACCGCGCATCATTTGCGCTCTGCCCTCGCCCGACTTCGCCCTGGCGGCCGCCTTGTGTTGATTTCCGGCGCTTCCTTTACGGCGCAGTCGCATTCGTGGCGCTCGTTTTTCGACGACCTGCAGCAAGCGGCTTCAGTTGTCTTCACCGCTTCGATTTCGGGCAAAGCCTATGCCCGGCATGGCACGACCGTCGAAACGCGCCTGACCGTGTTCGACAAGGTGCCGCAGTCGGTCGAACCGCTGGAGTTCGCGCGCTGCGAAACCGCGGGCGAGCTGCTGGACATTGTGGTTGAGCACTGCCCTGCCCGGTTGGCAACGACGACTTCCTCGACAACGCCGCATCCTGCTCCGCCCGCAGCTGCCTTGGCACAGATTCGCGCCAAGGCACGCGCGACCGCTAAAACCTCGACAGCGCATCCCCTGGACAACGCCGAGATCTGCGACGTTGCCTATCAGGCCCGCGACGACATGAGCGCGGGCGGTCAGGGCTCGGATGAAATCTATGAGCCCTACGAGGTTCAGACGATCGCGATTGATCACGCCAAGCCGCATCCCGGCGAACTGGTCCAGTCGGCCGCCATGGCGTCCGTACAGGCCCCGCTTCCTTCTTATCGGCCCCGCCTTCCAGCGCAGCTGATAGCCGATGGCGTCTTGTCAGCCCCTCAGCTCGAAACCGTGATCTATGCCGGCGAGGCCCACGAGACGTTTCTGAAAGGCACTTACGATGTGGTCGATGACTTTGCGTCGATCCAGCCCGCAAAGGCCGAAGCCAGCGCCTTTTCTGTCGAAGCGCTGCCGGAGGACGCCTCGAAGACCGTCCTGAAAAGTACACGGTTCCGGCGCGGTTTCTTTCTCGGTGATGGCACCGGTTGCGGTAAGGGTCGACAGGTTGCCGCCGTTATCCTCGACAACTGGCTGAAGGGCCGTCGCAAGGCCCTTTGGATTTCCCGCAGCGACAAGCTGATCGAGGATGCCCGGCGCGATTGGCAGGCGCTCGGTGGCGCGCCCGCCGATATTATCCCGATCTCGAGCTTTCCCCAGGGGCGGCCAATCCCGGAGCAGCCGGGCATTCTGTTCGTGACCTATGCCACGCTGCGCAGCCAGGCCAGGCAGGACAAGAAAAGCCGCCTTGCTCAGATCCTCGACTGGATCGGTCATGACTTCGATGGCGTCATCGCGTTCGATGAGGCCCATGCAATGGCCAATGCCATTAGCGCCAAAGGCGAGCGCGGCGAACGCAAGCCATCGGAGCAGGGTCGCGTCGGGCTTCTCCTGCAGAATGCCGTTCCGAGCGCGCGCGTGCTCTATGTGTCGGCGACCGGAGCCACAACGGTCAGCAATCTGGCCTATGCCTCACGGCTCGGCCTTTGGCAGACCGGCGACTTTCCGTTCAGCACGCGGGCCGATTTCATCGCCTCCATGGAAGACGGCGGGATCGCCGCCATGGAGGTGATTTCACGCGACCTGAAGGCGCTTGGCCTCTATACGGCTCGCCTGCTTTCGTTCAAGGATGTCGAGTATGAGATGCTCGTACATGAGCTGACCGAGGCACAGACCGAGATCTATGACGCCTATGCCAACGCGTATCAGATCATTCACCAGAACCTTGAGAAGGCGCTGGAAGCCGTCGGTATCACGGCGGACGGAGCAACGCTTAATCCGCGCGCCAAAAGCGCCGCGCGATCGGCGTTCGAGGGCAACAAACAGCGGTTCTTCAACCATCTGATCACCGCGATGAAATGCCCTTCGGTGTTGCGGGCGATCCAGGCGGACATCGATGATGGTCATGCGCCCGTCGTCCAGATCGTCTCGACCGGCGAGGCGCTGATGGAGCGCCGTATCGCGGAAATCCCGCCATCGGAGTGGAACGACCTCAATGTAGACGTGACGCCCCGCGAATATGTGCTGGACTATCTCAACAGCTCCTTTCCGACCCAGCTATTCGAAGCCTTCGAGGACGAGAACGGGGAACTGCGCTCCCGCCCGGTTCACGATGCAAACGGCAATCCGGTTGTCAGCCGGGAAGCGCTCGAAGCGCGTGATGAGCTCATCGAGCATCTTGGCGCCTTGCCTCCCGTTCAGTCGGCGCTTGACCAGATCATTTGCCATTTCGGGACCGAACAGGTGGCCGAAATCACCGGCCGCTCGCGCCGGATCGTCAAGACGCGCGACGGGCGCATGAAACTGGAGCGCCGTCCGGCATCGTCGAACTACTCCGAAACCGATGCGTTCATGGGCGACAGCAAGAAAATACTGGCATTCTCGGACGCCGGCGGGACCGGCCGTTCATATCATGCCGATCTTGCAGCGACGAATAGGCGCAAGCGTGTCCATTATCTGCTTGAAGCCGGATGGCGCGCGGATGCGGCCATTCAGGGGCTTGGACGCACGCACAGGACCAATCAGGCGCAACCGCCCTTGTTCCGCCCCTGTGCGACCAATGTGAAAGGCGAGAAGCGGTTCCTGTCCACGATCGCACGTCGCCTCGACAGTCTTGGCGCCATCACCAAAGGTCAGCGCCAGACTGGCGGTCAAAATATGTTCCGACCGGAAGACAATCTGGAGAGCGACTACGCCCGCGCTGCATTGCGCCGGTTCTTCAGCCAGCTCTATGCTGGCAAGATTCCGTCGTGCTCGCTGACGAAGTTCGAGGAGGTGACCGGTCTGGCGCTGACCGATCATGACGGGTCGCTACGCGAAACCCTGCCCCCGATCAGCCAGTTTCTCAATCGCTGCCTGGCGCTCACGATTGCTATGCAGAACACGGTGTTTGAAGCATTCACCCAAATCCTCGACGGGATCGTCGAAGAGGCGATTGAGGCTGGCACCTATGAGGTCGGCCTTGAGACGCTCACGGGTGAACGCTTCATGGTCAAAAAGCGCGTGCCGATCTACGAACACGGTCACAGCAAGACCGACATCCTGACGATCGAGAGGCTGACCCGCAACAAACCGATGACGCTCGACGATGCGCGCCGGTTCATGGAGCGTCAGCCTGACGCCCAAACCTATCTCGACAAGAAGACCGGCGACGCTGCCATTGTTATCCCATCGGCGACCTGGTTCACCGAAGCGGGCGATCCGATCCGGCGTGTGCAGTTGATCCAGCCGATGTTTAAAAAGGCGATGCACCGATCGAGGCTGGCGGATTCCAGCTGGAAGCCCGTCGAGCGCGCTGCGTTCGAAAGGGCATGGGCAACCAAGGTCGAGAGCATCCCGCAATTCGACACATCGACGATCACGATTGTGGCCGGCCTTCTGCTGCCAATCTGGCAGCACCTTCCACAGTCCAACACGCAGGTCTACCGCCTCATTGCCGAGGACGGAGAGCGTGTTCTCGGCCGCATGCTGACCCATATCGATGCGGTCAATCTCGCGGCTCAGCTTGGCGTTTCGGATGCCATCAAGCTTGATCCCGAGGAGGTGCTGCAAGCCCTCCTCATTGGCAATGCCCAATTCACATTGTCCAATAAAATCAAGCTTCGGAGGTCGAAAGTGATGGATCGCCACCGCATCGAGATGCTAGACTTCAAACCGGGGGATGTGAAAGCTTTCAAGGCGCTTGGCTGCTACACGGAGACCATCGCATGGAAGACACGCCTTTTCGTTCCGGACGACGAAAGCGTTCTCGCAAAAGTGCTGGAAGGCACGAAGATCGTCGCAGTCAGGGAGAGGTGGACATGATTTCTGCCTCCCAACTTTCCGATCAGCTCGCTGCGCGAACCGAACAGTTCTGCCGTACCTATCTGCCCGCCGGTCGGCGGGCGGGCAACTATTGGCAGGTGGGGAACAAGTACGGTGACCCCGGTAGATCCATGGCCGTGCGTCTTCAAGACGCCGGCACGCGCAGAGCTGGCAAGTGGGCCGATCGTGCGACCCATGAATATGGTGATCTTCTCGATCTGCTGGAGAGTATCGTCGGGGCAGGCAGTTTTTCCGAAACCTGCAAGGAAGCCCGCCGTTTCCTGAATCTCCCGGAGGTGTCGGCTGATCTTGGGCGAGCCGGGAACGATCAAGAGAAGCCACCCTCCAATTTCGATCAGGTCGAATCCGGCCGAAAGCTCTTCTCCTACGGCAAACTGTTCAAGGATACGCCCGTAGAGCGCTATCTGCGCGGGCGAGATATCAGCCGCTTCGGGCCAGCCCTCAAGTATCATCCCCGCGTTTTCTTCCGCGATGAGGACGGTCAGTCCCGGCAGTTGCCTGCCATGCTGGCGGCCGTGACGGATAATGACGGCGTGGTCATGGCATGTGCGCGGACCTGGCTCGATCTGAAAAACAACTCTGTCGCGCGCATCGCCGAACCCAAGCGGGTTTCGGGCCAGCTCTACGGCAACGCCGTGCGGTTTCACTCAAGCAAGGCGGGCGGTGACATCATCGCCGGAGAAGGCATTGAAACAGTGCTGTCCATCGGCTCGGTGTATCCGGGCGCGGAGCTGGCAGCCTGTCTGACGGCAACGCATCTGTCTCTGTTCGATCCGCCATCGAGCTGCACGCGGCTGTTCATCGGCCGCGACAACGATGATGCCGGCGAACTGGCAAACCGCCAGTTGCGCAGCCGGGCCGAAGAACGAGGCATCGAGGTGGTCGATCTTGTGCCGACGCTCGACGACTTCAACGACGATCTGCGGAAGTTCGGCAGGCAGATCCTGCGGGAAAACCTCAACCGGCAGATCATGGCGGCGATCACCAGGCCGGTACCATGGGCCAGTCTGCGCATGCCATAACGGTTGGCCGGCGTGCGGTCTCGCCTGACAAGTCGTTTTCCGTAGCGGCTTGTATGGCTTTGGCGATGAACCGAAAGCCGACCGCAAAGGCGGCTGGCAGGACAAAGGACAACCCCGCCTCTCAACAAAAGCGGTTTCCACCTTCGGTGGACCCTCCCCTTTTCTTTTCGGTTGGGGTCCAGCGCTTGCGCTCGGCCCTACGGGTGTCAGCCCTGCCCTTTCGGTTCTTTTATCGCCCCATACAAACCGCAAGGAAAACGAGAGGACGAACCGATGAACGCCTACACAACCGAAGTTCAGCAGCCGCAGAGCCCGACCGCGCACCTCCTCCAAGAAATCGCCCTCTTTGGCTACCGCCCGAACGGCGATGAGCACGACTACCGCCCTCTTCCCAACGCAGAGACTGTTGAGATCGGTGTCGCCGGCATATTCGAAAGCCTCGAAACCATGTTCACCAACACCCGGCTGGAAGACGAACTGTCCGAGGTGCTGTGGGCCGTCGCCAATGTGTTTCACCGCCGTCTGACCCGAGCGCAGAAGAAGCTCGATGACAATGAAGCCGAACAGCGAAGCTTGATCGCTGTGCAGGATGGCAGTGAGATCAGCAGCGTCGAACTGGAAAGGAAAGCTGCCGAAGGGGATACGCTGACTGAAATGCGCAATGCCTTCGAGGCGATGCGAGATCTTGCCGCGGATCACTATAGGGTAAGCGTCGGCTGTGAATGGCTACCGCGCACTGGTTCAAAGACCTCGTTCAATGGGCTTACCGCAGCGGTTATCGACAGTCGCGACTATCTCGCCAGGAAGCGCCACGAAGAGAAGGAAATCTATTGCCCGACCGGCACCAAGATCGCGTTCACGGGCGGCGCCGACTATCAGGACCACGAGACCATCTTCCATGCTCTCGACCAGACGCACAAAAAGTACCCGGATATGGTTCTGATCCACGGCGGTTCGCCCAAGGGGGCCGAGCTCATCGCCGCCAAATGGGCAGAACTTCGCAAGGTGGCGCAGGTGGTTTGCAAGCCCGACTGGACCGCGCACCGCAACAAGTCCGCGCCCTTCAAGCGCAACGACAAGATTGTCGAAATGATGCCCAAGGGGATGATCGTCACGCCCGGTAATGGCATCAACCAGAACCTGGCCGACAAGGCACGCAAGGCAGGTATTCCGCTCATGAAGGTCGGCTTCTAGGCCGATCTTCATCCCCTGAAGCAAAGGGCCAACGCCGAAGCGCCGGCCCTGGATTTGGCTGTCTAATCGCGCCAGAAGATCACTGACATGAGCTTGTCATCGATCTCGCCCGGATACTTGCCAAGATTTGCCCGCACAGTGCGTCCCGGCATATGCACCGACATCTGAAAGTACTCCTGACCCTGTTCGTTCTTACGCCGCCAAACTGCCCCGATCTCCACCTCCCGGTCTTTCGGGGTTTTGCCGTAAACGCGATATGCAGGTGAGCCTTCATTGTTGTTGTCAAGTTTGACGCCGCGAATGTCTTCGTCAAACTCAAGCGATGCGATATTGCCTTCGAATGTTTCCCGCGTTGCGTCAAACTGCACGTAGTTCAAGCGCTCCATATTCTTCATTTCTTGCTCCGTCGATTGCGTTGTTTTCAACGGTCCGCCATGGGCAAGGCATCCATTCCTTTTCCCTGGAAAACCAAGTTTTCCGGGGGCAAAGGAGGGAGGGCGCTGCCCGCCCGACGGCTTTTTCATTCACTGTCATGACACATCTGTTGAGGTGGTGCGGCCGCAGGCGAAGCCGAGGCACGGTTCAACAGATGTCATCTGCCTTGCAGATGCTTGGTCATTGACAGCGAAGGGAAAAGATGGCGGCGGACTTCGAGACAAAGCCGCAGCCAATTGGCCGCGACCTTATTGCTGGAAGCACTTTGCGCGCGCTTGTTTAAACCGCGGTCGCCGTATCAGACGTCGTCGCGATGTTTTGAGAAGAAAGAGGCAGGAATGCGACTGTTCGTGGATCATCGGTCAAGTCTGCTTCGAACGGGCCGCCTGGGAGTGACACGCGTAAATGCAGATATTCATTCCCAGTCGCGTCGAAGCGTTTTCCGATGCCGCCGATCGCGACTTTTCGGCCGCGCGGTGAATACCCGAACATCTGGAAGTTATAAGGTCCCGACGGTTCGCCAATGATATGATACAGCGTACCGTTATGATGAATTTCACCCTCAAGGCCAGCTTCATTGGTAAAGCGAAGAAAATTGCGTGCTTGAGGCATGACGACTTCCCGTATTCGATGCAGTTCAAGGTGTACAACTCGCTTTAGTCAAGCGGCTAAATTGCGGAGTGTCAACGAATCCTGAGCATTTGATGCCAGTTTTCACTAAGACTTTCGTCTAGCTCCTGCCGGACAACGACGCGTGTGCCCACGCCGACACGGTCATATAGATCAATGACATCGCTGTTGAGCAGGCGGATGCAGCCACTCGACACTGACTTTCCAATCGAAGACGGGTCATTTGTGCCGTGGATGCGATAGAGCGTGTCGGTGCCATCCTGGTAAAGGTATAGGGCACGAGCGCCTAGCGGATTCGCCTCGCTGCCGGATAGTCCCGCGGCTAACGGTGCGTTCACCTTTGGACGGTCGCGGATCATGGAGCTTGTTGGCGTCCAGGTCGGCCATTCGGCTTTCCTGCCTATGACAGCCTGCCCCGAGAAGTCATGGCCTTCTCGACCGACCGCGACGTTATAGGCCAGTGCCGTGTTGGCCTCCTTGACGAGATAGAGCTTGTGGTTATCCGGCTCTACGACGATTGTTCCGGGCGGTTCTGTTGTCATAAAGCTAATCAGCGAGGGCACCCCGCCCCTTCTCTGCTGGCCCGCATCTTTGGTTACTTCCGTCGAAGGATCTGCGACGCAGCCGAGAAGAAGGAAGGCGATGAATAGGGACGCCAGTGCTCTCGTAATCTGAATTGGTTTTGGCATTTCCAGCTATATCGACTTCATTGAGCAAAACGGGCGGCCATGGTCTTTTCCTGCATGATCCTAATGAGGGTATCATCGACGACGGGAAGTATGAATGCTTCGCCTTCGTTGGCCCAGGCCATGAGGTGGCGAAGACCACGGTAATGCGCGGTCATTGCGGCCGGCCAGACGATATTTGGAAAACCCCTTGAGCTCCCACCCTCAAACTCCTTTCCACGCAGCGCGAGGGTCTTCTGGGTGGAGCTTTTTCGAATAGCGATTCGGTAGAAGAGGGCCGATTTCGCGCAGACCTGTCTGAAAAAGCATTGAGTTAAGGGGCTTTGCCCTGATGTCAGCGCACATCAAATCGAAAATTTAAAATGAGCGTTGTCGTTCTGAAACTATCGAAGCCAAGACGATAAAGCACTGAAAAATAGGCACTTGAAAGGCATTCGGGAGATTTCCGCTGACGAAGGATGGCAACGCGTTAAGGTTTTGTTAACTAAAATCGCCTTGCTCGTAAACGCTTCGCGGGTATCATCACGGATATTCGGAATTTCTGCGGAAAAAACGTGATTGGAGAGATTAACGTGAACGCTTCGGCGCAGATTGACAGAGCGCGACTACCAAACGTTGATGATGTTATCGGCGCGCATGCTGAGCTCTTGGGGTCGCAGCTTCAGAGTATCAGCGAAACTCTGTTTCCGCCAACCGCCAGTAAGGCTTTGCGCCGTTTCACGTCTGGGGAGGCTGCGAAGCTCATCGGCGTGTCTGACTCGACTCTTCGGAAGATGACTCTCGCGGGCGACGGTCCGTTACCTGAAACTGCGAGCAACGGCCGGCGCTTCTACTCCCTCTCCGACATCAACGAAATTCGAGCAATCTTTGCAGCTAACGCACGCGGCCGCGAGGCAATCGACTTTGTTCCGCACCGCCGAGAGGGTGAGCACTTGCAGGTGCTTGCCGTGACGAATTTTAAGGGCGGCAGCGGAAAGACCACGACATCGGCACATCTCGCCCAATATCTAGCATTGGCGGGTTATCGAGTATTGGCAATCGATCTCGATCCGCAAGCAAGTCTTTCCGCCCTGCTCGGCGTGCTGCCCGAGCTGCATGTGGGGCACAACGAGACGCTTTACGCAGCAATCCGGTATGATGACGGTCGTCGTCCCCTGCGCGATGTGATCCGTCATACATATTTTGATGGCCTCGATCTTGTCCCCGGTAACTTGGAACTAATGGAGTTCGAGCATACCACGCCGAAGGTCTTGGCAGACGGCAGTGGTTCGGATGCCGGCGCGATCTTTTTCGCGCGTGTGGCAAGTGCAATTGACGAAGTGGCGAACGACTACGATGTCGTGGTGATCGACTGCCCTCCCCAGCTTGGTTTCTTGACACTTGCCGGCCTGTGCGCGGCTACCTCCATGATTGTGACGGTGCATCCGCAAATGCTGGATGTATCGTCGATGAGTCAGTTCTTACTGATGACACGCGATCTCTTAGGCGTTGTGCGTGATGCGGGGGGAACGCTGAAGTTTGACTTCGTGCGCTATCTGCTCACCCGTTATGAACCTCAGGACGCGCCCCAAACAAAAGTGGTCGCGCTGCTCCGCAATCTATTCGACGATCATGTCCTGACCAGTCCGATGGTGAAATCGGCGGCGATCTCGGACGCAGGCCTGACGAAGCAAACCCTTTACGAAATCGGTCCGGGCAACCTTACGAGATCGACCTACGATCGCGCGATGGAGTCATTGACAATGGTGAACGGGGAGATCGAGGACCTGATGAAATTGGCTTGGGGGCGCACATGACTACCCCCCTCGCCTCCTCCGCTGGCGACTTGTTGGGAGCTCCCAACAGTATGGCTACCGCGTATGGTCCACTTGTTGGGAGCTCCCAACATGGACACCGTCGACGCCCCAACGATCCTCTTCAGGAGCTTTTCTCATGAGCCGCAAGGACGCGATCAACTCGCTCTATCTGCAGAAGCCGACTTCGACCGCCGGTGAAAGCGAGAAGGCTGGTGAACGGGTAAGAACGGGTGCCATTTCCGCTATGGGCACATCGCTCAAACAAATGACCGATGGCGCAAAGCTGGCAAGTCGTCTTCAGGAACAGCTGGAAAAGGGAGATGTCGTCGTTGAACTCGACCCAGAGGCAATTGAGCGCTCGCCAATAGCGGATCGTATTCCGATTGATGTTGACCCCGCATTCGATGAGCTTGTGAAGTCGATATCAGATAACGGGCAGCAAGTGCCAATTCTCGTCCGTCCCAGCCCGGCAGGCCGCGGGCGCTTTCAGATCGCCTATGGTCGTCGTCGATTGCGTGCGGCGCAGGCGTTGGGTAGACCGGTTCGTGCTATCGTTCGCAGCCTTACTGACCAAGAGCTTTTCGTGGCTCAGGGACGGGAGAACCTGGATCGCGAGGACCTGTCCTTTATCGAAAAGGCATTCTTTGCGAAGAATCTCGAAGATTCGGGATGTGACCGCGCGACCATCATAGCTGCCCTTTGCTCGGACAAATCGGATGTCAGCAGATATATAGCGATCGCACGGCGAGTGCCAGAGAGGCTCGTCGGGCGGATTGGGCCGGCGCCCAAAGCTGGACGGGCACGCTGGATGAAGCTCGTTGAAGCTCTAGAAAAGGAAGAGGATGGCGATCGGCTCGAGCGTATTCTTGAGGAAGAGGGGTTTGCTTCAGCCGGTAGCGACGGACGGTTCCAGCTTATACTAAAGGCCTTGGACGTCAAAAGCGCACGGCCGAAGGGTAGCCGTGTCGAGCAATGGAAAACGCCTTCGGGTAAGCGCGGCGCGCGCATCCAGACGGACAAGGCTACAACGACGTTGATCTTCGAAGACAAGGTCGTTCCCGCGTTTGCGCAGTTCGTTTCAGCTAAACTGGATGAACTGTATCGAGAGTTTGAAGATAGGCAAAAGGAGGAAAAGGATCAAACAACAGGCCGCTAGCTGCGGTCAGAGAGAAAATGGCAAAGAAAAAGGCCCCGAAATCACTTCCGGAAGCCTTCTCTACGTGTGGTAACTAGAGAATCGCACTTCCTGGAATCTCAGTCAAGCTCTTTTGGGCGACGAGCGTCGATTCGGCGATCCTATTTCTATTGCCTGGCAACAGGTGAACAAAGATGCAAACACATACTGCAACAACGACGCCCTTTGGGCGGCGGCCGATGTCGCTCGCGATGCTTTCAAGCCAGAAAGCGGCGCGGGAAGCCCCGAAGGGGGCACGGCTCAACAAGTGGAAACTGTTCCACACCGTGCGCGAGGCGCGGGAAGCGCTTGGGGCGAGCGATCGCGGTCTTGCGATCCTGAACGCGCTTTTGACCTTCTATCCCGAAAACGAGCTTGCGGAGGAAACCGGCTTCGTGGTCTGGCCGTCGAATGAGCAGCTGATCGCCCGCGCCAACGGGATCTCGCCGGCAACGCTGCGTCGCCATCTGGCCGTCCTGGTCGAGTGCGGGTTGATCATCCGCCGCGATAGTCCGAACGGCAAGCGCTTCGCCAGGAAGGGCAGGGGAGGGCAGGTCGAGCAGGCCTATGGCTTCGACCTGTCGCCGCTGGTGGCAAGGGCGGCCGAGTTCGAGGCGATGGCCGCGCGGATCGCCGAGGAGCGTCTGGCGTTGAAATGCGCACGCGAGCGCCTGACATTGCTGCGCCGTGACATCGTCAAGATGATCGAGGCCGGGCTTGACGAAGGCGTTCCGGGCGACTGGGCGAAGATGAGCCGTGTTTACCGCGACATCATCGACCGGCTTCCGCGCCGTCCCGACCTGGCGATTGCCGAAGATACTTGCGATGCCCTGGCCCTGCTGCATGAGGAAGTGCGTGAGACATTGGAAATGCACGTAAATTCAGAAAAAAAGAACGCCAATGAGTCTCATTCTGAGCGCCACAAACAGAATTCAAACCCAGAATCCCAATTTGAATCTGAATACGGCTTAGGAAATAAATCAGAAGCGAGCGGCAGCGCTGACGAAACCGACAATCTGCACAACCTGCCGAAGCGGGAGTTGCCGCTGGCACTGGTGCTGGATGCCTGCGAGGGCTTTCGGGATCTGGCAAAGGGGGGATCGATCCGCAACTGGCGGGACTTCCTGGTCATCGCGGAGATCGCCCGGCCAATGCTGGGCGTCAGCCCGAGCGCCTGGCGGGAGGCCGCCGAAATTATGGGTGACAAACAGGCCGCGATCACCCTTGCTGCGATCTATCAGCGCGGTGAGGCCGTCATCAGCCCCGGCGGGTATCTGCGCAATCTGACGGAACGGGCCCGCGACGGGCAATTCTCGGTCTGGCCGATGGTCATGGCGCTGCTGAGGGCAAGGATCGAGGCCGGAAACAACCCGCCGCCGCCAAAACCCGATGACGATAGCGCAGGGGAGGGCGGTCGCGACGACGGGTTGACCATTTCTTCCGCTCTGGCACGCTCGCTGAAAAAGCCGCGATCATGACCTGGAGCGCAGGCGTCATCACGGAATGTGGCGCAGTGGTGTGAAAAGCCGATGTCCAAACATAGGAGATACGGATAATTGATTATTTGCCGGCACCTCCAGAGGAAGCGTTACCGTTGCCTTGAGGAGAGACATTGACTATATATCTCAAAGTATCTATATCATTTAGGATATTAAATGACGAAATGGAAGGTCGCGTTTCATGACCGCTTCAAAGGCGAGATCACAGATCTTCCAGCAGATGTTCGGGTCGAATTGCTCGCGCATCTGGTGCTGCTTCGCGAAAAGGGATTTCGACTGGGACGGCCTGAGGTCGACACACTCGAAGGCTCCAAACACGCGAACATGAAGGAACTGCGCGTCAAGGTGTTGAAGGTGCAATGGCGGTTCGCCTTTGCCTTCGATCCGGAGCGAAAGGCCATAGTCCTCTGCGGCGGTGCAAAGAGCGGTGTGAGCCAGAAACTCTTTTACAAGCGCCTGATCGATCTGGCGGACAAACGGTACGATGAGCATTTGAGCGAGTTGGAGAAGAAACATGGATGATCTCGATAAGCTGATGCAGACGCTTCCTGAAGAAGAACGAGGCGCTATTGAAAAGCGTGCCGGCGAGCTTGTTACGGCCTACAATCTGCGGGAACTGCGCGTACTTGCCGGACGGACGCAGGAGGATGTGTCCGTCGGAACAGGTATCAAGCAGAACAATGTTTCGAGACTGGAGAAGCGGGCCGACATGAAACTGTCGACGCTTCGCGATTATGTTGAATCCCTTGGCGGCACGTTGAAGATCGTCGCGGATGTCGCGGGCAAGAAAGTTGATCTGTCGGGCATTGCGGAGCGCTCCCGACACGGCCCAAAGCTCTGAGAGACAGGGCAGGGAATGGCAGCCTACAACCCTGCCGCCTTGGTGAGGTTTACCCTGAACCGATCGCGCCTGCGCTGGTAACGCCTTGTCATCTCGGCGGAGGCATGGCCGAGCTGTTTCTGGACATAGCGTTCGTCGACCTCGGCCGAGGAGGCGAGGCCCGCTCTCAAGGAGTGACCGGAGAACAGTTTTATCCGTTCGGCCTCGGGCAACTCGCCGCGAATGCCGGCGGCGAGCACCGTCTTCTTGATGAGGCGGGCAATCTCCTGGTCCTTCAGCCGTTCGGAACCGACGGCCTTGCCCTTGCCGGTGACCCGGCGGAATAGGGCGCCATGGCCGATCCTGCCGAGCTTCAGCCAGGTTTCCACGGCATGGACGGGACAGGTGAGATCCGAGGAGCCGCGGCCGATCTCCACCTCGCGCCAGCCGGTCTTGCCGCGCAGCGGCACCAGCATGCCCTTGTCGAGGATCTCGATCCAGCCGTTGCCGTCCTCGGTCTGGTCGCGGCCGCAATCGAGCGCGACGATTTCCGAGCGGCGCAGACCGCCGGCAAAGCCGATCAGCAGCATGGCGCGATCGCGCAGGCCCCTAAGCGTTCCCCGGTCGAGCGTTTCGACCATGGCGATCAACTCCTCGGGCAGGATCGCCTCCTTCTGGCGCGGCGGGGCCGCATGACGATTGCGGATGCCGGCCAGCACCGTGGCGATATGGCGGTCGCGGCGATCGAGCGTGAGACCGCGCTGCGCATAGTTCCACGCGATTGCCGACAGCCGCCGCTCGATGGTGGAGACCGCGCTCGGCTTTGCCCGCGGGGCCGCTTCGCCTGCGGCGAGCGCCGTGATGTAGAGCCCGACGGTCTGTGCATCCGGCGGCAGGGTCGCAAGCCCCTTGCGCCGGCACCAACTTGAAAAATGCGCCCAGTCGGCGGCATAGGCGCGCCTTGTATTGGCCGAACTTGAGGCGTCGACATAGCCCCGGGCGCGTTCGACCAGCGGCGCAAGATGACCCGTCAACGCGCCCGACGGCTGCAATTCATAAGCGGCCGCTGTGCCGAGAGACGGGCTGGCGTGCGGATCGGCGTCGTTTTCGGGCATTGAGGGCCTCAAAATGGCGGGTTCTCTCTTTAATGAGCATTATGAACGATAATGCAAGATTATCATTCATAAAAAGATAACGACAGGCAGTGCGGATATTGCTGAAACGGATGGCATAAACCGCACATCCGGTGTAGCGTCTCCGGCATGGATTCGTTGCCATTCGCCCCCTCATCAATGCCGATCCGACTGTTCAGTCTGCCGGGATGGTCGCGGTCGCGCGGCCGCGATGTATCGGAGGCGGATGCGGCCTTTGCAGCCGGCATCGCCTTGAAATCACTTGATGATCTGGTTCAGCTGGATCCGGTCTGGGCCGGCTGCTGGCGGTCGCGGCAAGCCCTTAAATGTGCTGCCGTTGCCGTGCGGCTGATGGGCCGAAACGAGGACGATCACGCGTTGCGTGACGCGGTTTTGCTGACTGCCCCAGGGGATGATCCCGGACCGGCCGGAAAGCTGTTTTTGGTCACGAAAAGATCGCCAGGTCGATCCGGTGGTGTCACCACGAATTTCGTAAATGAGCTCGCGGACTTGTTGGCGCTCGGATGGGATGAAGACCTTGCGGCAATTCCTGATCTGGTCGATGCTGCGCTTCAATCCGGGCGGGCGGCTCCCTTCGCGGTGGCGGACCTGATAACGGCGATTTCTGCCGTTCGCCCGGACGCTGAAGTGCTGGCGTTTATGCTGGCCGACAGTGTCCTGGCGCAAAAACTCAAATGGCCAAAACCTGTCCCGCTTCTGCTGTCCGAACGCTACGGTCCAGCCTTCCGCACCATTGGGGGGAGGGGGCGGGTCCGCCCCGGCGAAGTGGCGTTCGCCACAGCTATCTGTTTGGCTCTGGTTGACGCGATCGATTCAGCCTTGCGGTCAGCAGCGGAGATAGCGCGTCGCGCAGATCAGCTTCTGGCCGTTGCTCCCAAACTGCGTACCAAAGGTGCCGAACCGATCATTCGTAGCTTGCTGGATGAAGATGCGGTCCTGGCTTCGGCCCCGGGCATCAAACTATCTCGTTGGGCAAGCACCCGGATGTTCGAGCGGCTTCAGAGTTTTGGCGCCGTGCGCGAGCTGTCCGGCCGATCGTCGTTCCGGATCTATGGATTGTGAGGATGACCGGAACGAGCCCCGCGAAGTCAAGACAAAGAACGCGATCAAGTGAAGGAGACGAACGTCTGCTTGATCGGGAGTTGAGGGATCTGCCGGTGGAATTGCGGTGGCGGGAATGGATGATGCGGGTCGAGGCAGTGATTTTTGCCTCGGCTGAGCCGGTGACGCGTGAAATGTTGGCGCGCGTGGTCGGAAAGGATTGCAGCATTGACCTGATCATTGATGACCTCATCGAAGAGTTGCGTGATAGGCCTTATGAGCTGGTCTCCGTGGCTGGTGGTTGGCAGCATCGGACCCGAGTGGCTTATGCGGAGGCGATCCGGGCTTCTTGCGCGCCGACGCGATCTGCCGCTGCGGTGCTGTCCGAGCATGAGTCCATGGTGCTGATGGCAATTGCTTATTTCCAGCCAGTCACACGCGGCGAGCTGTCGAAGATCTTTGGCAAGGAGGTCAGCCGCGATCTGATCGGATCGCTGCGTGGCGCAGGGTTTATTTCCTCTGGGCCGCGCAGCCCGACGCCAGGGGCGCCGTATACCTATGTGACGACGAAACATTTTCTGTCGGCCTTCGGCATGGAGACATTGCGGGACCTCCCGGACATGGAGGCGCTGGAGGATGCAGGGTTGTTGAGCCGCAATGCTGTCAAAGAGGAGGTGGCCGATTCACAAGGCGGAGCCGCCGATGAGGAGGGCCAGGAATCGCACTCTATCGAGTGAACGGAACTGGCTCCGAACGCTTCAGGATCAGCTTCGGAATGATGGTAAGCATCGAAAGAGCCGTTGTGACAGACAGCCGAATACTCAGACCTTGTTGGCCAAGTGTGAGAGGTCGAACGCCGTGAAGGCGCCGAGAGCCCAAACCCCAAAAATGAAGCCTACCATTTGAGTGGCAAGCGCAAGCCGGCGCCATGTCGTCAGAACGTCTCGATATCAGTGCGTTGATCTCGATCCGTGACAATGAAATGTTACCAACAGAATTCAGTCGGCAAATACTGAAAGGGTCGAAGAATGAATGAACAACCGCCGGTGCCGACTATTGATGGCATCCTGTCCGGCCTCGTTTTCGAGGGACAGGGTTATGAGTTCAAGGCACTCCTGAACCTGGATGATAAACGTGGAAAATCAAACTTCATCGATGATGTCGTGGCGTTCTTGAACGCTGGACCTGGGTACTTGATCGTCGGCGTGCATGAAAAGAGGGGAGTCTTCTCGCGCTTCGAGCCAATGGAGGGCGATCGCGATGCCCTACAACGCCGCATCACTTCAATCATTCAGGACAACATAGACCCCAAGCCATTGGGCGTTCATGTGAAATTCCTCGATTTGGACGCGGGAGGGTTCATTTTGTGGCTCGATCTCCCTGACCATCGCCTGCGGCCTTATCAGAATAAGATTACCGGCGGCTTTCATTTACGCACCGGTGCGCAAAACACGCCGATCCCCCGTGACCAACTCCACGCGCTGTTTACACCGATCGAGAAGCTGGAAGCCGATACCGTACAGCTAATGGAGCGTGAGAATGCGGCTGTCGAGGCGCGTGACATCATGCAGAACGACGGCGCAACGCTGCATATCGCGATCGTGCCACAAGAGCATTATGAACGGGAGCGGGCGCCTTTCGATCCCGGGCGGGGTGTTCTGAAAGTGATGCGTCATTATCACGGGGAGAGCCAGGGTGTTTTCAAAGGGTGTGAGAATGGCGTCGAGGCTCGGGACGCGACGTTCCAAGAATGGCGATCAATCTCGCGCTTCTTTATCGGTGATGATTGGCTCGTCCACTCCTATGTCTCCCATCCTTTCTCTGTCCGGGATGGGGAGGGACGACTAACAGTTCATGAGTTTCGCGAGGAGTTCGCTCGACACTTGCGTGATATCCAGCTCGTTCTGGACGATTCTGGCATCCGAGGACCATATGGGGTTCTTCTCGCGGTGAAGAATCTGCGCCGCAATCCAAAACTTGAATGGGCCTTTCCCAATGCCAGCGCTGCCAGTCTCGGTCGGCCGATGCGGGTTGAACGCGTGGATGAACAAGGTCTCATTGATCGGTTCTATGATAAGGTCAGAAGTGTTTCGGTCTATGGCCGCTGACGATCGCGTGTCGAGCGCCCTTGACGAATCGCAGCGGTAGCGCAATTGTTCCCGGTGGACCGTGGTTCCTAACCTGTCGCCAAGTTAAAAGCCGCACTTCTCTTATAAGATGTACGCCGAATCCTGTCCCTCGGCTGCTGATTTAAATGGCGTCCAGCTGCCGAAGCGATGAGGTTTCGCCATGCACTTGCTTGTCCATGAATCCGATCTACCCTTCATCAAGGAAAGCCTGAGAAAGTCTCATCCTGAGACACGGCCGACGCACCGAATGGAGGCGGCCGCAAAAGGCTTAGGGTTTTCAACCTATGCCAGCTTTCTGACGTCGATAAAGAGCGGCCGCCTACGGATAGACGTCGATAACGAAATGTATTGTGCCGCTTTAGGTGTATCTGCCATCATCGATGGCGAAAAGCGCGCCCGATATCTTTCGCGCTCCGTGGCTCGGGCAATGCTTCGCAAGGTGCTTGATGAGAATCCAGAGCTGACGCTACGAGGTTTCGACTCGATCTGGCATGGCGGCCGTGATGAGTTGCGGAAGCCGAAGGAAGAGCGTGAAGCTCTGTTTGCGGACAGACGACGCGAAGCCTACAATGACGATTGGGCGGCAGACCAGTTCGAGTTGGCACTGATCTTCCTTTCGCGGCAGAAAAGGACGAAATCGTTCAATCGCCAAGTTGGGAGTTACGGCTTGAAACATCGTGCCGAAGACTTGTCGCGGGCGTTCGGACTGTTCACATACTTGGGGAATTATGTTTCCAACGGAATGCTTCTTGCCGCTGCCTTTACTACAGGATTTTCAGTGAAACGCGTCGCCTACGATTCGTATAATGCCTATCTGAACATCTCCATGCAGACCGTGAACGCGGCACGAGGTTACGAGCGAAACTCGCGGATCGAGGAAAATCCGGCAATCGTTCTCTCGATGTACGCGCCAGCTACTGATTTTGAACCTGCGTATTCTGGATAGCGGCGGGATCGACCAAAACGCTGCTCCGCGCCCCGAAATGATTTGTATCAATGATGATCGAGGTTGTGTCCGGGAAGGTCAGGTCGGCAGTATTTTGCCTTGGACCAGCCTTTCGATGAATCCTGCGTAGATAGGGGAGGCTAAATGTATAGTTGCTTGAAAGTAGGCCACACGATTGCGTATTTTTCCTATGGCGCATACCTTCATCTCTATCAACTACAATAGTATAGAGGATTCTGCATGCATATTCTTCAACGCGTAGCGAAGACAACCAAGGTAAATGGCAGTGGCGTACCCTCCGACGCTGAGTATGACGTTGTGGCTGGCGTCTGGCGCGGTCAGGAGGGATTAATCGCCTTTGATCCGGAAAGCGAGATGAAGACCAAAAAGAACGATCTCGAGACCGGTGAAGATCAAAAAGGCGAATGACTTTGCTGGCGGAACGCGTGGAGGTGCTGATCTTTTCCAGTTTGGCCGATCTGTCCACCGATCGTATATGTCATCATTTGGCGGACATGAACGTGTCCTTTCTCCGGATTAACCGCGAGCAGCTTTCCGAGTGGGGGATTACGATTGATCCTTTGGCGGCCAGTATGATTTGTCGCCATGACCAGAGAGAATGGCAGGTGGGCTCGGGACTTCGGTCGGTCTGGTGGCGGCAGCCCACCTTTCTCAGAAATACGCCTGGGCGAGGGCTGTCTCCGTCAGAGCAATTGGAACGGTCGCAATGGGCTGCCTTGATGCGTGGGATGATGCTCTTCGATCAGGCGGTCTGGGTCAATCGGCCGACAGAGACTTATAACGGCGAAATCAAGCCACTGCAGTTGCGCAAGGCGGCCATGCTTGGATTCGCGGTACCGAAGACTAGGATAACCAACGACCCGCTGGCGGACATTCCGCACGTCATTGGGGACAAGGTTGCACTAAAGAGCATTGATACCGTTCTTTTGTTCGAGGGTGACGTACAGCATTTTGGGTACACGACGATCATTGATTGGAGCGAGTGCGCCGACGAAAGCTTGCGAGCAGCCCCTGCGACATTTCAGGCTGTCCTTTCTCCCAAAACGGATCTTCGAGTTACGATTGTCGGAAAGCGGTTGTGGTGTGTTGCTGTGACAGACGGTGGTGCGGCAATCGAAGGCGACTGGAGGCTTCGACCGAAGGCGGTATTGGAGTATCACGATTATTCTCTTCCCCCAGAAATCGCCGACCGTTGCCTGAAGTTGGTGGAGCAATTCGGGTTGGAATACGCAGCGATCGATCTGGCTCTTTCGAAAGATCAGTATTGGTTCATTGAGATAAATCCGACTGGGGAGTGGGGCTGGCTCGACCGAGGAGGTCGAGGGATTTCAAATGCTATTGCGGAGGCACTCGCTTGTCGTGGTCAACCTTCCTGAATCCGCTCTTGCCGGATTTCTTCCGGATATACCCTATTAATCGGAAGCTTCTGAAAAGGATGGAAGTTTGGCAAACGCACGAGGCTTTTGCTGATATCCGAAAACTCGGTGATGACGATCTTAAAAAGTATATCGAGAGCGAGTGGGTGAGAGCCAAGGAACTCGATGATAAACTTTCAAAGTTGACTGCGACACTATCGATTGCTCTGACTGTTGGTGGCGCAGTGGCGAAGACTGTTGTCGATGGTTTGGCGCCATCGACGATAAAGTACATCGTTTTGGCATTGCTGTTTGTATCGATGCTGTTCTTTCTTTGGGGGGGCGCTTGTCGGCTTCCAGGGTTTAAGACCAAAACCTCGATATGGCTATGGATCGAAATATCTCGCAATAATTGCTGAAGGCGGAGCGGGTGGCCGTCAAGCAATGGAGAATGCCGCTTGCGGGTTTGAGACAGTCAACCTGGTACGCGCAAACGAAGCATCTTTGGCAATCGGCCTGATCCGCAACGGCGTCTTTGCCTTTGCCATTGCAATGGCTGTCAGTTTCATCAGTCCCTCGAAAGGTCAGGAACCGGCTCCAGCTTTGCCAAAATTCGAATTGGTCGTGGTACAGAGCCGTATTGTCGGATTCGAAGCCCGTAATCCTCGCGACGATGCCTCTTGAGCTTTTCTGGATCGGCCTGTTGGTCAGAGGTTTATCATTGATGGCGAGCAACACGGTGAAACATCACAGCGCAGACGGCTACCAAGATCTGAAAATGCAGCGCGCGGAACGCGGCTCGTCAGGACAACCGCCGCGTGCCCCGTGCTTATTCTTTTGACTGAAGCCCCTCAATCTCTCGCCGTTGCTCGGCATGTTTTTCGGGGTTCTGTGCCCTCAGTTTCTCGAGGTTGAGAACCTTCCAACGAACGGCCGGCAGATCAGCCGCTTGTGGCAACCCGATGGCTTCGAAATCTGGTTCGCCGTCGTGGAGTGACAGCAGGAAGCGCATCGCGTTGTCGTCAAGCTTTGCGAGGATATCCGCCGTCATCCGGTTCCTCGCTGCCTTCAGATCGTCGAGGCCGACTGGCTCGATCGTCATCCCCTCGAACTCCTTGACGAAGGCCTCGTCTAGCGTTGCGAGCGAAGGCCTGACCAACTCGTGCGGCGGGCGGCCGGAACTGCCAACGTAAATCAGAAATGTTCGAAACAACGCGTCGCTCAGCCCCTCGTTTTCATAGAGCAGTTTTACGTCGAACAGATCACGCGGATGCTGCCGGTCTACCGCCGCATGGAGCTTTCCGCCAAACAGGTCCTCGAACGAAACGACCTGCATTTCGGCGAAGCCGAAATTGTCCTCTACGGCCGCGCTCACGCGTCGGCGTTCGGGTGGATGGACAGTTCCGCGCGCAACGGGAGATGTCTCGACCTTGATTTCGGCAATGCCCTGCCGGACGAGGAGGCGGGTGTGGTTGTTGCCGCCGCCGGCGATCCTCTGGACGTTCACGCCCCGCAGGTTGCCCATCAAGTCTTCGCGGATGTGCTCCAGTGTCGTGTCGATATTTTTCAGTGTCGTTTCGCGATCCTCAATCGGCAGATAGGTCAGGTCGATATCGACCGAGAGCCGCGGCATGTCGCGATAGAAGAGGTTGATTGCCGTTCCACCCTTCAGGGCGAAGGCCTCGTGGCGGGCGATGAATGGAAGGGTCCGCACCAAAAGGTCGACCTGGCGCATGTATTGGTCACGGGCCATACTGGGCCTCCTTTGGCATCAAGTCATTCGGGACTGTGATGCGATAGATGGGGTGCAGCCGGCCGCCCGGTGTCAGCGCCCGGTCGCCCTTTCCGAGATCGACAGAGGAGACGTCGATGTGCCGGCGCCAGGCATGATTGTGCTTGTCAGCAAACACGAAGAAGAGGCGCTTGGTTTTGACGCTTCGGCACAGGGTAAGGAGCGTCGTCAATAATCTCGGGCGCAGATTGGCAAGGCTCTCGAACGCCACGTCCACCTTGTGGTAGCTTTCGCCCTTTGGGACTTCGTCTAGCATTTCGAGGATCGCGCGCTCGGGTGAGGACATCGGCATTGGCCAGCGCCATGGGCTTTGTGCCAGCTCTGGATCATCGTCGTTGGAAAGGTCGAAATCCGCGTTTTCGACGCCGGTCGCCCCTTCGCCGAACAGGACGTTACTCCTGGTCTTCACGTCGGCGTCCGTCCGCAGCTTCGATAGCCATGTCGGGATATCGGATCCATAGAGATAGAGGGTAAGTTCGCGGCTGAACGAGAGGTAATGAGCATGTCCCCGCAAGGAGAGGGAGCTCGCCCCGCCGACATGGAACTCATGCCGCATGAGCCAGACGGCTGAGAGCAGGGGTATCTTCCAGCCACCGACAGCTTCTGGATTGGTATCTGAGGAGAATGGGCGGCGGTACACGCCCGACATGACTGGCTCGAGCCAGCCCTGCTTGATATAGCCAGACACGGATTGTCGCGAGATGGCATGGCGGGCCATCCATTTCGAGTCTACCAGGAAGCCGGGGGGGACTTGCTGGAGAAGTTGCTTTAGCTTTGTCTCTGGTTGTCCATTCATGTTTGACGTTATGCCACAAAATTAAAGCAGGTGCGAATGAAACTTTACAAATAAATCAATTTGTCAATTCTGAATTGACTATTTGTGTCAACTGAAAAGTGACGTGAGAAGTTTGATGCTCCCTCGGCGTAACGGACTCGGATCGCCCTAGACGGTTCAGCGCAACTGTGCAGTGTGCTCGCATTCTGGATACTGATTGCATCCCAGAAACCGGCTGTTACCGCGGCCATTCCTTTCGACCAACTGGCCAACCCGGCATTTGGGACATTGATGCAGGGGATCGCCATCGATCGATTCAAATCGCAAATCTTCGCCGGCAATGTCGGAAAGTTCGCGGATATATCGAGAAGGCTCCCGGCTATTCGTGAGCAAAAACACGCCGCGGCTTGCCCGAGTCAATGCGACATAGAAAAGGCGACGCTCTTCGGCAAACTCGAAGCTTTCTGGTCGTGGCATGACCAGATTGAGAAGTTCGTCGTCCTCGATCCGGCTCGGCACGCCGTAGTCGCCTTCGCTGACATCGAGCAGGATTGTGTAGTCGGCCTCGAGTCCTTTGGCGCGATGGAACGACAGTCCGGAAACCTCGATATTTTCGAATTTTGGCGGTGTACCCTTGAACGGATCGAGCTGGTTATAGCGCCATAGGACCATGACGTTGAGCTTTTCGCGCCCCTTTGTCCGCCATTGCCCCGAAATCCCACCCAGGAACGAATTTAGCCGTTGCAAGAGCTGGTGACACGCCTCGCCGAATTCCGGCTTGCTCCCTTCACCACTGATCGGAATGACCCGGATCGATCGTGGGATGGCTGGTCGCGTCGAGCGTACCGACTTCTTCAGCTGAGCCGAGTTTCGCTGAACGAAGCTGGCGGCCGTCTCCGCTATGAGCTGATTGCAACGGTACGTTTGCTCCAGTCGACCTTGCCAGCTCGCTCCGAAGTTTGCCTCGAACTGCGTGAAAATGGTAATGTCAGAACCGGCAAAACGATAGATCGATTGCCAGTCGTCACCAACGGCAAAGATTTTCGTGAACGGCTTCTGGTGTTTCAGCGCCTTGATCAGATTCGCGCGTGGCTCCGATACATCCTGGAACTCATCGACAAGGATCAGCGAGTAGGGGCTCCGGTATTGCCCCGTCTCCACGAGATGTGTGGCGTTCGCGATCATCGAGTCGAAGTCGATGCGTTTAGCCTGGTCCAGCTTCCGTGAATAGGATTCGGTGATCTTCCAGATCACCTGAGCAAATTCTCGGGCACGGGTCCGGTCATGGAGCGATTTGGCTCGCTCAAGCAGCATGTCCAGGGTGAGGTGGCTAGCCCGGATGTGCTTGATACAGACCGCTGTCAGCTTGTGATAGTGCTTGATGACCACTGGCTCGAGACCTTTGACGATTGCCGTGTAGCTTTTTTGTTGGAGTGGAATGCCTCGTTTCGTGATTTCTGCCTGTAGGGTTGCGAGCAGCGATCCGTCGCGTGCTTGCGCCGACGTTGTCTGAAATACGTCGATGCCGGCGTTGCGGTAGGCGGTCATCTTATGCTCGGCATGGGTAATGTAGTTGTCGAACGGGGAGGAACCGTCCGCATTGATGGCGAGGTGCTCATGGATGGTATTGCTGGCAGGGTAGTGGAAGTCCGGATGCAGATGTCGGATCCCGCCATTATCCTCTTCGATGGGGATCTGACGCTCGTATTCGAATTCGACGGACTGCAACCAGAGCCAATTGACGATCGTCTGTTCCTGAAGTGATTTCACATAGATGCCAGCCATTGTGCCAATGGTCGCATTACCTTTTCGTCGACGTGCTGAGAGGTACCGATCATAGTCCGCCTTGGAATCGAACACTTCTGCCGGAATATCCGCCTTGGGATGAAGGACGAGGAGATTGACCCAGAGCCGGGAGAACTCCGGATCCGACCGCAGCAACTCGTCAATGATCTGTTCAATGACCTTCGCTTCGCCGGCGGGGTGCTCAACCCAGTTGACAAGCTGTGGCGGCTGTCCTTCGACTTCCCGAATGACACCGAGACCGAGCGCGTGAAACGTGGTCACCTTGCATTTCAGATCGTCCGGATCGACCGCCAGCTGCCGGGCTACTCGCTCCTTCAGTTCGTGGGCCGCGTCCTTGTTGAAAGCGAGCACAAGAATATCTTCCGGGCGGTAAAGCTTCTTGTCGAGGACATAGGCGACCTTGCCGACCATCGTGGCGGACTTGCCCGATCCAGCGGAGGCGACAAGAAGGTTGTTGTCCTCCAGTCGAATGCAAGCTTCGCGTTGCTGATCGGACAACGACCGGCCGTCCAGGTCGTCGAAGAACGATCGGTATCTCGCCAGCTCGGCCGAGACAAACGCATCGTTGTATCTGTGGCGGACAGCAGGATCGGTGATGAAGGCGAGCGATCGGGGAAGCGTCGCTTTCACGGTGGCTGTCATCAATTCCGGATCGAACAGGGGGTGCGAAAGTGCCGCGGCGGCTTGACTCTCCACACTGGCAATAGCCCGTGCAAGGTCAGCATGGGCGAGATATTGGTTTTGTCCCTCCACGATAGCCATCAGTTTCGTATCCACCGCGTTCAGATGCTCGGTATCGGAGCTGATCAGATCGAAGAGGTAGCTGTTGATGAAACTATAGAGATCGGCCGCCAACCGGGTGGCAGCCTCTTCTCCAAGACAATTTAGGCTGTAGACCTGATCGCGAGCCCGGACTTCGACCGAATGCCAGAGCAACGCTTTGCTGACGGAAATCGCGACAACATTCAGGCACGCAATGTTCTCGGCGCCGTTCTGGGTAATTTGTATGGTCGCCGGTAAAGACAGGCGCAGTGTCACCTTCCATTTCCCTTGGGGAAGGAAGCGCGCAACGAAACCAGGCCGGTATGTTCGAACACGATCAGACATCAGGGCTAAGCTCTACCAGAACGTTCAGTCCGGAAGCCATGCGCAATCTATCCAGTATCGTTCATACCGTTTTGCGAATTCCGTCATCTCTCGGACATTGGCCTGAGGTGTCTGGCAGGCCCGGGCGCAGGTGGTAACAACATCTCGGTATAAAGCCTGAGAAACCGGCCGAATGCCCTCGTAGTTTAGAATCAGGTCGGGAAGCCGTTCCGTGATCACCTCGCCGCGAGGGGCCATGACAATGGTCGGCGGTGTGCTATGCGCATTGATCAAGACGTACCTCCAGCTCGGATCGGCCTGTCCCTGAGCCGGAACGAGTTCGCAGGGGCAGGCATCACCGCCTCCGGAAATCTCCTGATAGATTGCCTCGATCGCTTGAGCTTTCCTGGCGATCAAAACATAGGGCCCTGCCGGCGTATAGCCGCCCATCCGCTCGTCATACTCGATGCCCAGTAGATGCCGCAGGTCGTAGTGGGTCGATTTGTCTAGGGTCGCACGTTCCGAGGTAAACCATTGGAGTTGGCGCAGGGTGATCCCGGCTGCCGCTGCGACGTCTTTCGGCGGGTTGGGCCAGCAGGCGACCAGATTCCGGGCGATTTCAGCCGTATTGTCGTGCTCTTCGTAGGCCGGAAATTCGTAGTCATCATCGTCGTCATCGTCTGACGGCTCTTCTCCCGAAATCAGCCAAGTCCTTCGGCTCATACCGTCGTAATGAAAATAGCGGGGTTGATCGGGTGGGAGCGCCGTTTCCCAGGATGACAGCCATCGGCCAGCTTCCCAATCCCGGTCTTCGAGGGGAACAGATGGCGGTTGGCGCATCGGCAAGCTCAGCCATTGCTCTATGCTGTCCTCCAGTTTTCGATTGCTGAGGCCGCGAGGCCCGCGGTGCGCACTCCGGTTGTGAGCGTCCTGCGCATCGAGACAAAGGGCTTCCACGCATGCGGCCAACGACAAATCGACCGGATCATGCCGTTGCGACAGCCATCGGGAGTCATCGTGAGCCGAGCGAAGTGATGCAGGAGCTGTCTTATCCTTGGTATCGGCAACCTCAAGACGGACGCCGATTGTGGCGAGATCCGCCGCGAGCCCCGGATCTGCCTGTGCCATATAGCGATTGACACGAAGAACATCCGGCAAGCCCCGCAACCCCTCCGCGTCTTTCCAAGCCGTCCACAGCACCTCGCATAAAGATTTGCGCTGGCCGACGGTCGAGAATGTCAGCCAGCGGATCGGCAGGCCGGCGACGGTGACGCCGTAGAGTATGATGGGATCCAGCTCGCGTCGTTTCGCATCGGCCAGCCTTATGGGATCGCGGACAGCGACGATGCCGTGCTGAGGATGATGGAAAAGAAACTTCGCAGTCGATACGAAGAAGTGGTGCTCTCTTTGTGGCTGCTGCTGCGGTTTATCAACCATGGCTGTTCCCGAACGACCAAATCACTGTTCGCAATCTTACGATTTTGAGGTCAAAGCCCAAATCCTTTTCTCCCCGCGTAAAAAGCCGTACGCGCGGGTTCAGGAAAACCGTGAGGAATAGACCGTTTTCGAATTGCGCGCTCCGGTGCGCTCCTGCGGACAGCCGTTTAGATGGAAGTACTTGCCAGCGAAAATACTTCCTCGTCAAATCAGTGGCTTAGCAAACGCGGTCTAGACCGACTTTTGGCGCCGCCACTTGGCAAACCTCCAGTGGCTGCTAAACTGCGTAGCAGTAGCAGCCCACCAACATTTCTTTTGGTGAAAGGACTGCGCCATGGAACCCAAAGACTCTCTCTTTCTTGAAATCCTCGGAATCAAAGCTGGCGCTCACGGGCGCTTTGCAATCGTCGCCGTGTTGTTGACTTTTCTTGTGGCGGGAGCGGGCTATCTATCGGGTCACTCCGTCGGAATGTGGTGATGTCGGCGGCTGCAACGGTGGCCCAGGCAATTTTAGGAGCTGGCGCCCGTCGCTTTGTCCAGTCCACGCGATCAACATATCTTCTCCATTCCCCGCGATAGTCCGCAGCCGCGCGGAACGAGGGAGAAAACAAGATCGGGTTTCCGTCATCCGGTGACGGTCAAAATCCAGAGGCGCCCAGTTTCGGTCTCGCCCCAGATCCGTCATGTTATTGAGATCAAGCCAAACTAGGTTGTTGAAGAATTTGAGGCCGAGGACTTTGGTAGCAGCTGGGTCGCGGGTTCGATTCCATTCAAGACCTTATAGTCGGCAAAACAGGGGGGAAGGGCTGCTCTCAGAGATATCAACGAATGACCGGAAAGGGGCCGACCGCTGGCTGGCGGCTCTTGGTTACACTTCTCAAAAAACAGACCTTCGTCTAGCTAAGGTCGGAACGGAATGGCCGAATCCCATTGCTCGAGTTTTCGCAATGACATTGAGGTTTCGGAACGACGCTTTTGTAAACGTGGTTGAGGGCTCGCTGCTCCCGCCGGTTCGACTGCTTGAGAATAGGCCAATCGATCCAGTTGCGCCGGCTTTGAGCCCTGTTCAAACGAACTCGATGCCCTCGCACTTGAAGGCGCCCAACTTCTCCTCATCAGCCAGCAGATTGCCGCTGATGTCGGCGGCGTGATTTTGATGGTGCGGCACTGGCCTCGGTGGGCGAACAGAAAACGTCCGGATTGTCGAGCGGATCCTCCATCGTGGCGCCGTTGCGGTTTTATCGGCCTTCGGAGGCTTGCGTCGCGTACCAAGCGGAGACGGCCTGTATCTGTTCTTGCGTCATGTTCTCGGCGATCTCTGCCATGACGTGCGTGTATTGCGTGCCGCCGCGCGTTCCTTCTTTCCAGAGATGAAGGTGCTCCGAGAGGTACCATTCGGGCAGACCGGAGAGATAGGGATAATAGGGGTTTCGCGAACGGCCGGCGGCGCCGTGACAGCTCTGACAGGCGGGAAGCTTGCGAGAAGCGATGCCCTCCAGTGCGATGCCCCGCCCGAGCTCCAGAAGTTCATCCCGGCTGGCCGGAGGCCCCGCAGCCGCTGCCATCGGCACCGCGCTTCCCCCGGCATCGCCTTCGCCCTCGAGCACCCCCGCCTCGTCCTGTTGTGTTTCGGCGGCCGGAACCAGCGCTTCGACCGCATCCGTCGCGACCGCCGGCGGGGCGGATGCGGGCGCGTCGTCGCTCGTGTCGGAACCAGCCGGTCCGCGAGCAGCCACGGCTTCGTCGTCGGAACCAGGGGGCGCCGGCTGCGCCGCAAAGTAGTGCGCGAGTTCGGCGAGCACCTCCGTCTCGTAGCGGGTCGCGGGCGGTTCCATGAAACCGCTCTGACGGTCGCCACGCGCAAAGGCGAGCAGGGTGGCATAGAGATAGGGCGCGGGTTGGCCGGCAATTACCGGGAAGGCGTGGCGGGCCTCGTCCTCTCCGCGGCCCAGCCCGTCGCGACCGTGGCAGCGGGCGCAATCGGAGAGCGCGTTGTCGATGATGCCGGCGAGTGCGGGCATGGTTTCACCACCCGCTTCGAGATCGTCGTCAGCCAATCCGCCGCCCAGCGCGAGGTTCGCATATTCGGCCCGGGACATCTCGGGAAGCGCCCGAAGAAACGCCACCTGCGCCCAAACCTCGTCCTTGCGGTCCTGCGCCGGCCAGGCCGGCATCCCCGAGTACTTGATGCCGTTCCTGACGATCCAGAACAGCTCCTCGTCGCTCCATTCCGCGACCTTCTCCTCGAGGCGCGGCGGCGAGGGCACCATCTCCTCGACCACCGGTGATTGCGGCACGCCGGGGGCGCCGTGGCAGGATGCGCAGCCGGTCGCGTAATGCCCGGCCGCGCGACGCACCAGCATCGGGTCGCCGAGGTCGATCTCCTCGGGCTTCGAGATCAGCATCGACTGTGTTCTGACAGCATTCTCCATCGTCCAGCCGAGGAACCATTGTGTCACCGACCAATGCCCGGCCGAGGCAGCGATCGAAACCAGGCCTATCCAGCCGACCAGCAGCGCGCCTGTCAAGCCAAGCACGGCGAGGCCGGAGATCCTCTTCCAGGTGATGACGACGTTCAGGTGCATGGATCCCTCCCGGGCGATCGCGGGCGCATTACCGGCAGTCCCAGAAGACGAAGACCGGTAGCGTCTCGAAGACCACCGCGGCGAAGGAGAGCGCGGCGAGAAGCAGCGTCGAGAATTCCAGGAAGCGCTCACGCGCCTCGGGCGTGTCCTGATTGTTGCTATAGCCGCCGCCATCGGCGCGCCATTCGCGCCAGGCGCGGCGAGCAATCAGCAGGATCAGCAGCAGGCAGACGGCTGTGACTCCGGCAATCGCCATTCGCGTGCCGCCGATGTTCCTGAAGACATCATCATTCGGCGCGCATCGGTAAGCCGCCAAAAAATAGCTGAACAGGAAATGGAAGCCCCAGATGGTCGGCGCGGCCACCAGGGTCCAGAGGTTGTCTTGCGTCTTGCCGAATACCTGCATGTATCGCCCTCACATCAGGACGGGGAGATAGGCGAGCGTCCCTACTGTGACGATCACCGTGAGCCCGACGAAGTGCCAGTAGAGCGCGACATTGAAGATATCGATGTCGTGCGCTGGCGTCATCCGCCCCGCCAGCGAGCGGGCGAGGCAGTATCCAAGCATGAGACTTCCCGCGACGCCGTGCGCGGCGGTCCAGATGATGATAACCCAGACCGTCGCCGGATAGACGTGCGCCGTGGGGCGGAGCCCCGTGACATATGGTCCCCAGAGCAGCGCCGCACTTGCGGCGAGGGCAACGAGTGCGCCCGCCGCCATGAGTGCCCGGGCGCGCCCGACGCGGCCGGCCTGATTCGATAGGCGTGCGCCGAGCGCCGCCGCCCAGGCGACCGCGAAAAGGCCGAAAGCGACGCTGGGCCAGAGCACGCCGGGACCGACCGTCGCCGGCGGCGGGAAATCCGCATGGATGGTGAAGAAGTAGTAGTAGCCGAAGACCAGGCCGAGGAACGCGGTTGCGTCGCCCATCATCATGATGAACATGGCCCACCAGCCGACCGAATGCGGCCCGGACTTGTAGAGCGGCAGCTTCAGGCCGAGGCCAACGTCCTTCTCCGGTTTCTCCGGGATCACGGCGGTGCCGCGCCAGAGCCAGACCATGATCGAGATCGTCGACAGCCCCATCCCGACGATCGTCGCTGCCCACCAATGGAAGGTCGCGAAGATGAACACGGCTCCGGTGAAGACCGCGGCTATCATCGGCATGAAGCTCGGACCCGGTACGCGCAGGCATTGCAGCGGCTTGCCATCGAGGACCGACGTGATGATTGTCTCGCGCTTCATCTCCGCAGCGTCGGGGAGGTAGAACCTTCCCTTGTCGACGTCATCGATGAAATTCGGCTGCTCCCAGATCGGATAGCGCGAGGTGACGGCCGGAATGGAGCGGACGCCCCAGCTCTCGCCCGGCATCTCGACCAGCCATTCCAGCGTGCCAGCGTTCCAGGGATTGCGTTTCGCGTAGGGCTCGTTGCCGCGCGGGCGCAGCACGTCCCAGACGATGATCAGGATCCCGGTGGCAAAGACGAAGGCGCCGACGCTCGAGATCATGTTGGCGGTGCCTACGCCAAGACTTTCCGGATAGGTCCAGACGCGCCGGGGCATGCCGGCAAGGCCGGAGTAGTGCATCGGCAGGAAAGCGAGGTTGAAGCCAGCGAACATCATCCAGAACGCGATCCGGCCGAGCCTGTCGGAAAGCTTCCGGCCGCTGACCAGTGGCCAGTAGTAATAGACGCCTGCGGCGACCGGAAACAGCATGCCGCCGATCAGGACGTAGTGCAGGTGCGCCACGACGAAATAGGTGTCGTGCGCCTGCCAGTCGAACGGCGCCAGCGCCACCATGACGCCGGTAAGCCCGCCGATCACGAAATTGGCGAGCGCCCCGGACACGAACAGCATCGGCACCGAGTGGATTACCCGACCGGTCAGAAGCGTCGCGATGAACACGAAGATCTGCACGCCGGTCGGGATCGCCACCGCTTCGGACGCAGCCGAGAAGAAGCCGAGCGAGATCGAGGGCAGTCCCGTGGTGTACATGTGATGCACCCACAGGCCGAACGAGATGACGCCGGTGCCGACCGCGGCGAGCACGATCCAGGAATAGCCGAGGATCGGCCTTTGCGCGAAGGTCGGCACGATCATGGCGACAAGCGCGATCGCCGGCAGGAACACGATGTAGACCTCCGGATGGCCAAAGATCCAGAACAGGTGCTGCCACAGGACCGGATCGCCGCCGCGACTGGGGTCGAAGAACGGCCAGTCGAACAACCGTTCGAGTTCGAAGAGGATGTCGCCGGCGATCAGGGGCGGAAAGGCGAACAGGATCATGCCGGCGACGACCAGAACATACCAGGTGTAAAGCGGCATCAGGTTGAGCCGCATTCCCGGCGGCCGGCATTTCAGAGTTCCGACGATCAGTTCGACCGCCGCGGCGAGGGAGGCGATTTCGATGAACGACAGGCCGAGCAGCCAGATGTCGGGTCCGTAGCCAGGCGTGAATTCCTCCTCCGTTGTCAGCGGCGGATACATGAACCAGCCCGAGCTCGGTGCCTGGCCGAAGAAGATCGAGCCCATGACGAAAACGCCGCCGATGAGGAAGCACCAGAACCCGAACGCCGAAAGCCGCGGGAACGGCAGGTCGCGTGCGCCGAGCAACTGCGGCAGCAGGATGATCGCAACCGCCTCGAAGATCGGCACTGCGAAGAGAAACATCATCGCCGTGCCATGCAGCGTGAACGCCTGGTTGTAGAAGTCGGGCGTGACGAGGTTGTTCTCCGGCACCGCCAGTTGCGCCCGCATGATCAGCGCCAGCACGCCGGCAATCAGCATGAAGATGAAGGATAGCGCCGTGTACCAGATGCCGACTTCGGTATTGTTGACGGCCGACCAGTAGCGCCAGCCTTTCGGTGCCGCCCAGACCTCGCGCAGCCGGTCCTCCTGCGCGCGACGGACCGCATCGTCTTCCTGATCGGGCACAGTGGATGATTTGTCCGTCGTGTCGGTCATTCGAGCGTCCCCAGCCACTGCGCGATTGCGGTGATCTCCTCCTCGGGGAGCATACCGAAGGCCGGCATCTCCACGCCCGGCTTGATGTGCTCGGTCGAGCGGATGAACGCCACCAGATTTTCCACGGTTGTTGGAAGCAGGCCCGCGGCAATTGTGCGCCGGCTCGCTACATGGGTCAGGTCGGGTCCGACGGCACCGTCCGCGGCGGTGCCGCGCACGGTGTGGCAGGCGGCGCAGCCGTTCTGCAGGAACAATCCGGCACCGGGACCGTCAACCACTGCGGCGGGGAGCGCCTGCGACGTGACGTAGGCTTCGAACTCTGCCTCGGGCACAACGACGACGCGGAATCCCATATAGGTGTGAGCCGTACCGCAGTACTCGGCGCAGGCGCCATTGAAGACGCCGGGACTGGTGGGCTCCAGCACCAGACGGTTCACCCGGCCGGGTATGGCGTCCATCTTCCCCGCGAGGGGCGGCACCCAGAAGGAATGGATGACATCAGGGCTGCTCAACAGGATCTCGGTGCGCTTGCCGAGCGGAATCCAGATCTCGTTCGCGCTCGGGACGCCGCCACGCGGCAGCTTGCGGATAACGCCGGGCTCGCCCTCGACGGCATAGGCCACCCGCCACCAGAACCGTTCTGCGGAGACGGCGATGGTGGGTCCGTCAGCTGCGCGCCGCAGTTCCGGCATCATCGTCAGACCCCACCAGAGCAGCCCCGCCAGGACCACGGCCGGAAAGACGCAGCCGCCCCAGACGATCAGCCGAATGCCGGATTTGTCCGAATAGGGCCCGGACTTGCCCCTGGCGGCATAGTAGCTGACGCCGATCACGACGATCCAGATGGCGGTGCCGCCGGCCAGCATGATCCAGAACAGGTTGAGCACGCGCTCCGCCTCGACACCCGCCGGATCGAAGGCGGATTGCGCGCCCTGGCAGCCGGCGAGGGGGGCGATCATCAGCGCCGCCGCGAGGAATCCGGGTCTCGTCATCGGGAGAGGCCTTCGGTCTGCGGCGTCAACCTGGTTGCAACGCGGCTGTCGGGCGAGCGGAGCAGAAGAGCTACCCGGATGACCAGGGCCAGCAGATACATCATTGACTGGACAACCATCATCAGGACGCCCGCGAATTGCTGATCTTCCAAAAGAGTGACGCCCCAGGGGAGGCCGCGATCCAGCTAGCTTTCGTAAAAGGCACGTGAGGAGAAGGCAAGCAGCGCACCCAGGACAAGCGAGAACTTGAAGTTCACAAACAGAGCCAGGATCGCCGATCCGAACTCGTCGCTTCGCATGCGCAGAATGGCCGTCCAGAACAGAAGTCCTGCGGCGAGCATCGAGCCGTGCATCAGCCAGTGCACGAAATCATTTTCGAGCGACAGCGCGATCGCCGCCGGAATGTGCCACAAGGTGAATACGAGCAGTTGCAGAATGGTTGCGACATCAATGCGGATGAGGAATTTCCAGCACCTGCGCCACGGCTGCCAGCGGACCGCCAGCGCCAGCCCGCGTTGCCATTCTCTCGGCAGGGACCGGATCATCGTCGGCATCGGAAGACCCAGCACGAGGAGCGGGGCGGCCACACCCATCAGCACGATGTGCTGCGCCATGTGGGCGGAAAAGAGGCTCTCGCCGATGGCGTCGAGCGGCCAGACGAGGCCTGCCCAGAGTGCGGTCAGCCCGAGCGCAAACAGCCCAGCCTGCCAAACGGCTGTACCTCTGCCGATGCCGGCGCGGCTCCAGGCGAGGTGCAGGCCGCGCCCGTAAAGCAGCAGCGCCACCGCGATCGGCGCCACGACAGTGAGTTGCAGCGACCATGCGGTCCAGAAGTCGTGTGGCGATATCGGCGCGCCCTCGGTATGGGCGCGAGCGCTGGAGGCGACCATGGCCGCAACGCAGAAGCCGACAGTGAGCCACGCTCCCGGCACATGCCCGCGCGAGGAGAGCCGAAAGGCTGCGACTGCCCCGGACAGGAGAGGGGTTGGAAGCCGGCCTGCGCGGCCACGGAAGCCGTGGGCACGGCAGGAGGGTGGCGGTCGCGTCACACCCCGCCCGCCCATTCCGCGGCCACGTCCAGTGCGCTTGCGTCGAACCAGCGCATCTCGGCACGGGTCAAGGCCTTCGCGAGGGTGGTTCCCCAGTGCTGCCACGCCGCCTCGCCGACAACGGCGATGCGGGAGAAATCGTTTCGATGGGCGGTGTCCATCTTGAAGTCTTCTCGCATTGCAGCGAGGCCCGTGTACCCTTGGAAATTCGTCAGATCGACGACGAGGCCGGGCTTCTCTACAGATGTGAGCCGTTCGTGCAGCAACGCGTGCATCCGCTCAAGATCGCTTTCGCTGAGCTCGCCTTCGCAGGCGATTGCGATGACGTCGTCACGATTTGTCCGCGTCTCGGTGAACATGGTCTTCCTCCTGTTCCTCGGGATTGCCGTGACCATAGAGGTCAGCATTTTCGTGCGCTCGGTTCTCATGCTCGAATTCAAGGGTGGAATGCGCGATGCCGAACCGATCGTTCAGCCTGTCCCTGATCTCGTTCTTGATGGCCTCGAGCCGCGACCAATCGTCGGCAGTCACGACGACATGGCAGTCGAGTGCCGCCTCATGCTCCTGCATCTGCCAGAGATGCACATGGTGGACATCTCCGACGCCCTCGACGCCGCGCAGGGTTCTGACGACATCGCCGCCGTCGATCTCCGGCGGGCTGCCGAGCATCAGCGTCCGGATCGGAGTGCCGATCTCTGTTATGGCAAGATAGAGGATATAAAGTGCGATGCCGATGGTGATCGCTGGGTCGACCCAGCGCATGTCATAGAGGATGATGAGGGCGCCGCCGATGATGACCGCGACGGAAGCCAGCGCATCCGAGAGATTGTGCAGGAAAAGCGCGCGAATGTTCACGCTGCCTTTCTGCATCGAATAGGTGAGCATCGCTGTCAGCGTGTCGACCGCGAGTGCGACAGCGCCCAGTATGACGACAGTCCAGCCCTGGACCTGGGGTGGGTCGATCATCCGCATTCCTCCCTCATAGATCAGGTAGAAGCCGACAAGAACAAGCGTGGTGTAGTTGATCAGCGCCGCGACGATCTCGATGCGGCCATAGCCAAACGTCATGCGCTCGTCCGGGGGCCGTCGAGAAATCTTGCGTGCGGCAAAGGCAATGAGCAGCGACGCCATGTCGGAGAAGTTGTGCAGTGCGTCTGCGATCAGGGCAAGACTGCCGGACAGAATTCCGCCGACAATCTGTGCGGCGGTCAGGACGCCGTTGGCCCAGATCGCGATGGAGACCCGCCGGTCGCCCGATTGCGGGTCGATATGGCCATGGCTATGGTCATGAGGCATTTGCATATGTCCTGCTTTGCTCGATCCCTGAACTGCTCTGGCCGGTCGATCCGCCACCGCGGGCCATGACTGTCTCCAGACCGGCGGAAACCAGGGTAAAGAGAACGAAGCCGCCGACGAAGGCCAGTGCCGAGAGGCGGTTGTCGGTCGCGGCCTCGTGTGCTTCCTCGAGCATGTCCTCGACTGCTGCGACCGACAGGAGCCCGGCGACGAAGCTCAGCGCGGCGTATTTCGCTGCATCCGGCGCGCTTCGCAGCAGCAACCATGCAAGTACAGCCGTTCCGAGGCAATAGAGAGGGAATGACAACGAGACCGCGATCCGCCGCTTGCGCGACACGCCGTTTTCTTTGAGGTTTGCCACGACCGAGTATCCCTCCGGAAAGTCGGCCAGTACCTGCCCCGCTGCCAACACAACGGCGAGCGAGGCACCAACCGCAGTGCCGGAGCCTATCATCAAGCCATCACCGGAGAGGTCGACAGCTACGGCAACATAAATCATCCACATACCGGTGCTGCCGCCGCTCTTCTCCGACGGCTTCATCTTCCCGATCAGCGTCCCGGCGCTGATATAGGCCGCTCCCCCTGCTGCAAACGCCAGGGCAATCCACCAGCCGGCGAGATTTTCAAGTGCCTCGGGCATCAGCTCGATGGCCACCACGCCGATGACGATGCCCGACGCCGCATGCAGCGCCAAGTTAAGAAGTCGTGGCGATGTCCGGACGAATTCGGCAACCATTGCGCCGGCGAAATTTCCGAGCCCAGGCAGAAGCGCGAGGCCAATGACCAGCCACAGGTTATTCACCACCGCTCCTTCACAATGCTGCCGTTCGCATTTGCTCCGTCCCACACACCCGCTTCGCGCGCATCACACACTGAAGCGTCCTTGGGAGGCAAACTTAGCGGGACATGATTTGTTCCACCGTGTTGGTAAAAGGAACATGCCCGACTGCCGGCGCAGGTGCTGCAGTGACCACATATCGAATCCCGGAACCCTTGAGTTTCGCCGAGCCACCGGAGTGCAAGACGGGTTCCGCGGTCACTGTACCGTCCGCTGAGATAACCCTGCTCCCGGCACCGGACAGTTTTGAATCAAACATCGACGTAGGATCGACATCAACCAAAAAAAGATGATGCCGCATAGCAACGTCCGTAACACGGGGAGAGTGTAGAATGCCCGTATTCATCACAAAAAATTAATCAGCGGTCATATAGACAAACCGCGCCAATGAAGTGACAAAGGCCTGATGACTCGCGTGTTGACCTTTGTTGCAGCATTGTTGTTGGCGCTTCCAGCGCTGGCGCACCCGGCCAATGCTGTGGATGTGTTGCCTATCTGCCAAATCGCCGGTGACACGGTCGGGTGCAATTCAACCGACAGTGAAGGTGCGCTTGGTTCAGGCGAGATCCCACTGGGTGAGAAAAGCGGAAACAAAGTTTCCGCGCACTGTCAGATGCACTTTGCGATATTTGCGGTCTCAAATGTTTCGCCAATCATGCATGAGGCGCAGGAGTATGACGCCAGCTTCAAAGCCTTGCTTCTCTTCGACATAGGATACGTGGTCCCGCGACCGCCAGACGCTCACGCTTGAATGTCCAAATGCGCATTCTGCGCTAATCGGAAAATTCAACGACGTGAGTGTGAAACATGATTTCGAGAAGAGGACTGCTGTTTGGCATTGGCGCTGGCCTTGCCACCTCCTGTGGGCTTCCCGCCTACGCCCATGACGACAAGTTCAAACTGGACGAGAAATTCGAGCCACAAAGTACCAGCTTTAGCGGTTACGAGCCCGGTACGATAATTATCGACCCGAAAAACCACTTCCTATATTTGCAACTCGAGACAGACATGGCGCGCCGTTACGGGGTGGGCGTTGGGCGGTCCGGCCTGGCTTTCCGCGGACAAGCGGAGGTGGGACGAAAAGCCAAGTGGCCATCGTGGACTCCTACAGCAAACATGATCAGACGCAATCCGAAGAAGTACGGACGTTTCGCCAAGGGTGTGCCCGGTGGCCCGAAGAACCCGCTGGGCTCGCGAGCCCTTTACTTATATCGGGATGGGCGCGATACGCTTTACCGGATCCACGGCACGACAGAGCCATCGTCGATCGGGCGTTCAGTTTCGAATGGCTGCATCCGCATGATCAACGAACATGTCGAAGATCTCTTTGAGCGGGTGCCGGTCGGCGCCCGGGTTGTGGTGCTGTAGCATCAAAACCGTTCTTCACATTCAAGAACTTGCGAGCCGCAGATCAGGCCCGGATTTGCGGCTCGTTTTCCCCGATGTTTTTTGAACGAGTCCACGATGAAAGAAACTATGAACCGCCGTCAATTCATTTGTGCAGCAGCGGGCTCTTCAGTGCTGGCTTTGTCCGGATGCACAACCGCAACCAAGACCGGACAGCTGGATGAGAAGCCTTCGCCGGATCCAAGGTTGAGCAATGTCCGGGTAATGTATGGACCGATGCCAGACGAACGGTTCCCCCTCCCCGCTATCAACATAGACAAGGTGCCATCAAAATTCTGGAGGCGTCAGGTGAATTTCACCAGCCCGTATCCGGTTGGCACAGTGATCGTCAACACAAAGACATATTTCCTTCATCTGATCCAGGAAAATGGAAAAGCCATGCGTTATGGCGTTGGCCTTGGCCGGCAGGGTTTCGAGTGGTCGGGTGAAGGCGTGATCCAATGGAAGCAGGCATGGCCGAAATGGACCCCGCCCGAAGAAATGATCGCGCGACAACCTGAGTTGGCAAAATGGAGCGCGAGCAATGGCGGCATGCCGCCCGGGCTAAACAATCCTCTCGGCGCGCGAGCCCTCTACATCTTCCAGAATGGCGTGGACACGCTCTATCGCATCCATGGATCGCCGGAATACTGGACAATAGGTAAATCGGTGTCGAGCGGGTGTGTGCGCATGATCAATCAGGATGTTGTCGATCTCTATGGCCGAGTCACCAACGGAGCCCGGCTGATAGTGATCTGACGCCAAAGGCAAGAAACGGATATGAAGCTGCAGATGATCGGTTCCATGCAACACATCAAAAAAGGGTTTCGACCCAGTTTGATCAGCGTCCTTTTGGCGGGCGTGATCGCGTCCGGATGTGTGACGAAGACGTTGGAGCTTGATGACCGAGGCAACATTCCGATCCCCCAAAAGACAATGGCGCAAATGCGGGAGATGGGCATGGAGCCCGCTGATCCGGTGCTGGTTCGCATCTTCAAACAGGAGAGCGAACTGGAGGTTTGGAAGCGAGATTCATCAGGCAAGTATGCACTGATGAAAACTTATCCGATGTGCCGGTGGTCGGGCGTTTTGGGTCCGAAAAAAGTCGAGGGCGACCGCCAGGCGCCTGAAGGTTTCTACACAGTCGGTTCCGGCGGGCTGAACCCGAGGTCCCAATACTACCTTTCCTTCGATCTCGGCTACCCGAATCGGCTGGAGCGCGCAAAGGGCTATACCGGATCGGCCCTAATGGTTCATGGAGCATGTTCTTCCTCGGGTTGTTTTGCTATTTCCGACGAGCATGTCGCGGAAGTCTACGCCCTTGTCCGGGATGCCTTGCGTGGCGGGCAACAGGCTGTCCAGGTCCAGTCTTATCCGTTTCGGATGACGCCAGAAAACCTTGCCGCGCACCGCGAAAATCCCAATTTTGACTTCTGGATGGACCTAAAGACAGGTTATGATCGCTTTGAAGTGTTGCGCCAGCCTCCCCGCTTTCAATTCTGCGAGGGACGCTACAGGTTTGGCGAACCCGTCAACGGCAATATGCCCGCCGATCCGCTTGGACAATGTCCGGCCTTTGAACCGGAGATCCAGCAAGTGGTCGAGAGGTCGGTGGGGGATCTTGAGAAAATGAAAGACCTGCTCAGCGATGGCCAGAATGTCGGCCTTGCTTATTCGGATGGGGGAATGAATCCGATCTTCCGAAAAATACTGGCCAAGAAGGGCCCGCAATATTTGTCGGAAATCACTTCATCGACTTCTGTACCCGTTAGTCGGCCGACAGCAGCGCTTGCCGATCCCTTCGGCGCCGGATCGAAGGCCCGCTAAAATAGGCGCGACAGAGGAACGATGATCGCCAGCATCACGGGTTGGTGAAGCAGATAGATTGGCAGGCTGTGGCGGCCCAGCCAGCCGAGCCGTGCGAAGAAAGCGTTTTCCGCACCAGCACTGGCCATCTGGCTCTTATTGATGTCCACGACCTTGGCGAAGCTCATGCCAAGAAGTGTAATGCCTGCCCAGGGAAACACCGGAACGAAATCATTGCTGAGAGGTGGGTTGGCTGAAAGGCCGATCCAGGCTAGCCAGCGGGGATCGAAAGCAGACAGCGATAGGTACCAGGGAAGCACCATTATCGCCAGGCCGGCAAACAGGCTGGCCAAAGCCGGGAGCCTGAGAAACATCACCCCGAGGAGACTTGCGACCGCGATCGAATGCAGGATTCCAAAGTAAACAAATGCGTTGGGGAATGTGAACCATGTCACAACGCTTATCGCCAAGGCCGCGACAACAATGATGGCCAACCGGCGGAAAAACGTCCGAGCTCTCAACTCTGTGCCATGCGCCAGAACCAGACTCACTCCTGCAAGGAACATGAAGCTCCCGGCCAGCAAACGCCCGAATGCGAGCCACAGCGGATGGAAAGCCACGCCCGATACAAATCCCGTGAATTCCAGATCCCAGACGAAATGGAAAAGAACCACGCCGGCAATTGCCGTCCCTCGTGCTGCGTCAACGGCTAGCAATCTGTTTTTTCTCATGCTTTTCAACCTCACCTTGTTCGCCGACCGTCAAGCGACGGATATTTCTGAACTCTCTCGCTTCCGCAGTGCATACATGCCAGCCCCAAGAACATTGTTTTCAGCGCCTTTCAGAACGGAGTGTCCAGCCGTTGTCCTGCGGCTGCCAGCGGCCACAGGACCCTCTCCCCCCAGCGCCATCGAAGCCCAGCAGGCAATAAGCCACCCATTTCAACCAGCGGTGCCGCCGCATGGATGATAAACAATCCAAACGGATTAATGATCCTTTTCGTCCTGCAAGTGACGGTGATCGGTCGCACAAAGCGAATGATCGCTCAACACCTCAATAACTCGGCAATCTGCAATCTTGCCACCTGCGCACTGCACAACCATGCGATTGAGTTCAACTTTCAGCGAGGCGAGACGTGCGAGGCGTTTCTCTATTTCCGCCAATTGAGCTTTGGCTATCGCATCGGCTGCTGCGCACGGCTGATCAGGATGGTCAGAGAGGCTGAGCAGATCGCGGATTGCGTCAAGCGTAAAACCAAGTTCACGCGCATGTCGGACGAAGGTTAGACGGTCAAGCGCCTTACGGCTGTAGAGCCTCTGGTTGCCAGCGCTGCGCTCAGCCGCCGGCAACAAGCCGATTTGCTCATAGTAGCGGATCGTTGGCACCTTGACCCCCGCCGCCTGCCCAAGTTTTCCAATGGTCAGCATAATTTTTCTCTTGAAGCTACAGTAGCTAGAGACATTAAAAGGGGTGGCTGACGATATCAAGCCCGAGAAACCCCTGTTGAGCGAAGGAAAAAATGTGTCGGAAACGGAAGCAAAAAAGGGAATCAGTTGCGACTGGACTGTATCTGGCATGGACTGCGGGTCTTGTGCGACGAAGGTCAAGGACGCCGTGGCAAGGCTGCCAGGAGTCACCGGCGTCGAGGTCGGCATTATGTCCGAACGCCTGCGCCTGACGCTGGACGAAGGTGAAACCGGCCGCGACAAGGTTGAAAGAACTGTTCGTGCGCTCGGTTACGGTATCGAACCGCGCGTCGCGACGGCGGTGCAGGACGAAGCTGTCGATCAGAGTGCAAGCTGTACCGGCCACTCCCAGGCCGGCGGCAAGGCAAAAGATCATTCCGGTCATGGCAGTCCCGGACACGTACATGACGATCCCGCAGATCGAGGCAAGCGGTGGTACCAGACGGCCAAGGGCAGACTGGTGATTTTTACCGCCTTGCTTCTCATGATAGCCTGGGGAGTGGAACTGATTGTGCCAGAGGTGGGAAACTGGGCCTTTGTCGCCGCGTGTCTGATCGGAGTTACCCCCATTGCCCGCCGCGCGTTTGTCGCTTTGCGCGTGGGGCAGCCTTTCACCATCGAAAGCCTCATGACGGTTGCCGCTATCGGCGCACTGTTCATCAATGCGGCGGAAGAGGCGGCACTGGTTGTTTTCCTCTTTGCAGTGGGCGAAGTCCTGGAAGGCGTGGCGGCAGGCAAGGCGCGCGACGGGATACGGGCGCTTGCCAATCTCGTCCCGAAAACGGCGCTTCTGGAAATGGACGGCGTCACACGCGAAGTGCCGGCAGCAAGTCTTGCTATAGGACAGATCGTGCTCGTCCGTCCCGGCGATCGTATTCCGGCAGACGGCGAGATCACAGAAGGCACCTCCGGGGTGGACGACAGTCCGGTAACTGGTGAAAGTGTGCCGGTGAACAAAGGTCCGGGCGATCCTGTATTTGCAGGATCGATCAATACCGAAGCCGCCCTGCGGATTACCGTAACCAAAGCCGCCGAAGACAACACCATCTCACGCATCATTCGCCTCGTGGAAGAGGCCGAGGAGGCTCGCGCGCCGACCGAGCGGTTTATCGACCGCTTCAGCCGCTGGTACATGCCTGCAATCGTCACTGTCGCGGCGCTGGTCGTGCTCGTGCCGCCACTGGCTTTTGGCCAGCCTTGGGATACCTGGGTTTACCGCGGGCTGGCGCTCTTGTTGATAGGTTGCCCCTGTGCCCTCGTGATCTCGGTTCCCGCCTCCATCGCTTCGGCACTTTCCACCGGTGCGCGGCGGGGCCTTCTCTTGAAAGGCGGCGCCGTGATTGAAGCGACTGCCAAGGTGAGCCGCGTGGCCTTCGACAAGACCGGGACGTTGACCCATGGGCGACCGGTGGTGACAGACGTCGTGACTTTGGGAAAAACAACCGAGGCCGAGCTTCTCTCTGTCGCGGCGGGCGTAGAAGGCGGCTCTAGCCATCCCTTGGCTGTCGCCATTTTGCGCAAGGCCGAGGAAGAAGGCATAGTGATCCCACCGGCACGCGATGCAAAGGCGCTGATGGGCAAGGGTGTGACCGCCACTGTGGGAGGCGCTTCCGCTTGGGTGGCTTCGCCCGGATATGCCAGGGAGAACGCCGGCATTGACGAGTCTGACCTCGCCCAGACCACAACGTTTGAGGAAGAGGGCAAGACCGCTGTGGTGGTCTTCCGCGAGAAGACCCCGCTCGGCATTATCGCTGTGCGTGACGAACCGCGCTCCGATGCGCCCGAAGCGGTTCGCCAGCTGAGAGCCATCGGTATTACACCCATCATCCTGACCGGAGACAATCCGCGTACGGCAGCGGCAATAGCGCAAAACCTGGGCATGGAATATCAGGCCGACATGATGCCCGAAGACAAGCTTAAAGCCATTCGCGACATGAGCGAACATGGCGGCGTGATGATGATCGGTGACGGCATTAATGACGCCCCAGCCCTCAAGCAGGCAAGCGTTGGCGTAGCCATGGGATCGGGGACCGATGTCGCGCTCGAAACGGCCGATGCGGCCATCCTGCGTGACCGGGTGACCGACATTCCGGCGACCATCCGGCTTACCCGTGCGGCAATGGCCAACATTCGCCAGAACGTTACCATTGCGCTCGGTCTGAAAGCGGTCTTCCTCGTGACATCCGTTTTGGGGCTGACCGGTCTCTGGATCGCGATTATGGCCGATACCGGAGCGACGGTGCTCGTCACGCTGAACGCGTTGCGGCTGCTGCGGTTCAATCCAGAGCAGGAGGCCTGATATCATGATTTCCAGCTTTGGTTGGTCCGTGCTGGTCCTTCTTTTTGGCTACCTTTCCCTCTTCTTCTGGGGCAGCGCGATCGCAGCACGGGCAGCGGGAAAGCCGGTATGGCTGTTTGGCCGTGCCAGGGGACGTGACCGATGGGCCGCAATGGGGTTCCGTGCGGCCTTTGTTCTGGCTTCTGTTGCGCCGCTACTTTGGTTGGTGATGCCTGTCTTGCGCGAGATGGATCCGTTCTGGAGCCGAGGCTCTACAGCAGCGCTTGGTCTGATCGGCGTGTTCGTAGCAGGGGTCGGCGCGATGCTTGCCTTCGCGGCGCAAATGTCGATGGGGAGCTCGTGGCGCGTTGGTGTAACCGAGGGAGCGACCGGCAACCTCGTCTCGGACGGACTCTATCGGTTCAGCCGCAATCCCACCTTTGTCGGTCAATTCATGCTTCTGGCCGGTATCAGTCTAGCGGTTCCAGCAATCCCGACGATTCTTGCCCCGCTGATCTTTTTCTGGTCAGCCTCGATACAGGTTCGTTCCGAGGAGGCTATACTTAGCCAAGCGTTGGGGCGGGATTATGAGCAGTATGCCGCAACTGTGCCGCGTTGGGTTAGCATGCGTCGCGGTATAAGGCCATGAACGCTCGGTGGGTGTGGGCATTGATCGGAGCCACAACAACCACTGATCAACTGACCAAGGCGGCGGCCTTGTCGCTGCTCTTGCAGGGTAATTCAGTGGCAGTTTTGCCCGGATTGGATCTGACGCTCGGCTTTAATGTAGGGGTGAGCTTTGGTCTGTTCTCTGACCTCATGGCTGGTAAACCGCTGGTCATGGCCGCGCTGACCGGCACCTTGACCGTGGTCCTCGCCATCATGGCATTTCGGGCGCGTCACCCGGTCGAACAGATCGGATTTTCTCTGATAGTGGGTGGCGCGCTTGGCAATGTGGTTGATCGGTTGCGACAGGGCGCGGTCACTGATTTCATAGATCTCTCTTTTCAGGGCTGGCGCTGGCCAACTTTTAACACAGCCGATATTGCGATTACGTTTGGCGCTCTGTTTATCGTGTTCGCCACATTCGCTTCACACCGATCTAAGGACACCGTCGTTGACCAATCCTGACCCTCAATCATTGTCCGGCGAGGATATGCCCTTGCTGGCGGCGTTCGTTATCGCTCTGGCCGCAACACTTGGCGCTCTCTTCATTGGGGAAGTGCTCGGACAGATGCCCTGTACTCTTTGCTGGTACCAACGCATTGCCATGTTTCCCCTGGTGCCCATCGTCGGCCTTTCGATCTGGCGCGCCGACGGCATGGCCCGACCCTACGGCCTGCCGTTGGCAGCGGCCGGCCTGATGTTGGCGGGTTGGCATTCCGGCCTTTACTCCGGCTGGATCCAAGAGGCTGTCACGCCTTGTGCAAAAACCGGGCCGTCCTGCACCGATCAGGCACAGACCATCCTTGGCCTGCCCATTCCCTATCTATCCCTGATCGCCTTTGGAGCGATCCTCAGTTGCCTTGTTCTATCGAAAGGAAGACGCGCATGAACAGACGCACTCTCTTGATTGGAGCTTCGGCTCTCGGGCTAGCCGCTTTCGGTAGCGGCGCCTTCTTCCTGACCCGGCGCCAACAATTGACCGAGGCCGAGGCAGTAACCCCGGCAGTTGATGAGGCGCAGTTGATTCGAGATTATTCGCCAAGCTTCGGCCCCGATGAGGCTCCGGTCACCCTTGTTGAATTTTTTGATCCCTCCTGCGAGGCCTGCAGGGCCTTTCATCCGGCAGTTCAGGCAATACGCGAGGAGTTCCCGGAGCAGGTGCGCGTCGTCATGCGCTACACTGTGTTTCATGAAGGATCGGACGAGGCGGTGCGTATCCTGGAGACCGCACGAATGCAGGACAAGTTTGAACCTGTGCTCAATGCCATCCTGAAGCAGCAACCAGCATGGGCTGTGCACGGTGCACCGCGTATGGACTTGGCCTGGCAGATCGCGGCGGCTGCCGGTCTTGATCTGGAACGGGCCAAGAGCGACAGGTTGTTTCCCGGAATTACAGCAATTCTGAACCAGGATAAGGCAGATGTCGAAGCGGTGGGTATCCGTCAGACTCCCACCTTTTTTCTAAACGGGCGCGAACTATCGGAACCCAGTTTGGACGGCCTCATCGCTGAAGTCCGCAGCGCGGTCGAGAGTACGTGAGGTTCCGCTAGGGCCGATTGGCATAGGATTCGAACAGGGCGAGTGTCTGCTCGCTGACATGATGTTCAATCCCCTCGGCATCACGCTCCGCCGTTTCGGGGTCAAGTCCGAGACGGATCAGGAACCGCAGTACGATTTCGTGGCGACGGCGGCATTCCTGTGCCAGCGTCCGACCTGCTTCCGTCAGGAACACTGAACGGTACTTCTCGCGGGTGATCAGTCCTTCGCGCGCCAAGCGGTTCAGCGTTTTGGTCACGGTCGGCGCGCGAACGCCAAACCGCTCGGCGATATCGACCGGACGTGCCTCGCCATACTGGTGGATCAGGTCGGCGATCAGTTCGACATAATCTTCGGCCAACTCGTTACGCCGCGCCTCGCGTACGGTCGCGAACCCGTTGGCTTGTGCTTCGGGGGCGCGGCTGTCCGGCGCGAGATCGTCGCTAGACTGTGAAGTTTGGTCAATCATCAGAGGACAATGCCGGATCGCTGCCCGATTGACAATATGTTGGTCAAGGATGTATAAGTTAGCCTTAGCTAAGAATCGGGATGGAGGCGCGTGTGCGTATCAAATTACTAGCTCTCGTCTTCGGCTTTGGGCTGGGGATCGGTCTGCTCGCCGGGCCGGCCATGGCGACCCCGGCCAGAGATACCCCTTGGCTACCCGAGGCTGCCGCCTACCGGCTGACCCTGTTTCTGGGCAATCTTACTCCCGTGCCTTGGGATGAATTGGGGCGCGCCTGGGAGGAGCCCTATCGCGGATCGGAATACACGCAAGGTGCGCTCGATTGGCTCGCGGGCCAAAGCTCCCTACCGACCGAGCCGCTGACAGCTGCCATCGCGCGCGAAGATCGGGCAGCGGTTTTCGAGGCCGCGACGCGTATTATCTCCGCCCGCATCGACGAAGAGCTTGACGCGGCGTTGGCGGCCGAGAGCCCCGCTGCAGCCCAGCAGGCGGTACGCACGGCCCGAGAGCTTTATCGCGCAATCGAGGATCATCTCGCCGCCGCCGACCCTGAAGCGGCCCGCGCGCTCGGACGGGCCTGGCTGGAGCTGTCCAGTGCCACCGGCTCCACCGGGGTGCTGGGTGCTGGAGCGACCGAACCCGATCTCAACGCAATGGCGACAGCGCGGGTGGTTGTTTCCGACTATCTCGCCGCGAACTACCGCGTCGCCGATTTTGCACCGCGCACAACCCTCACCGCCGTGCCGGAAACCATCGCCCTCAGCGGCCGTGCGGTAACGCTTCCCGCGACGCTGCCTCCGGGCTCTGACATCTTCGATCAGGATCCGTTGCCCCTGCTTGTACTGGGTTTCGAGGAGCAAGGCATAGATGAGACCGACCTGCCGCTCATCGCCTATGGCGACATGCTGTTCGACAGCCCCGAAATATTCAGCGGCCCGGCGCGTGAAATTGGCATCGCCTGCTCGACCTGCCACAACCGTTCGGATATCAACCAGCGTTTCTTCATTCCCGGCGCCAGCCATCAACCCGGAGCAGTGGATGTGGACGGTGCCTTCTTCAATCCGATGTTCAACGACCGCCGCGCCGACCCGATCGACATTCCCAGCCTGCGCGGCCTGCGGTTTACGGGTCCTTATGGCCGTGACGGCCGGTTTGCCAGCATTCGCGATTTCACCCGCAACGTGATCGTCAACGAATTCGCTGGGGCCGAGCCGACGCCCTTCATGCTGGACGCCCTCGTCGCGTACATGACCGAGTTCGACTTTCTGCCGAACGCGATGCTAACCGGCGACGGCCGCCTGACCGAGGCCGCGCCTGAGGCGGCACAGCGCGGCGCGGCGATCTTCAACCAGCCTTTTGACGGGCTGAACGGCAAATCATGCGCCAGTTGTCATGTGCCAGATGGCAATTTCCTGGACCGGCAGGCACATGACATAGGATCGGTCATCCCGGCCTATGAAGGGTCGCGCGGCGGGGCGCTGGACACGCCGACCCTGCTCGGGACCGTCTATACCGCGCCCTATTTCCACGACGGCTCGATGCCGACGCTGGCCGCCGTTGTCAACTGGTTCGACACGACCAAGAGCCTTGGCCTCAGCGAGTCCGAGCGCGCCGATCTCACCGCTTACCTTGAGACCGTTGGCGCGGCGGATGAACCTTATGAGGACTTCGACACCGAGAATACGCCATTCCGGTTGGCTTTTGCGGAGCTGACAACCTTTGCCTCCACCCTCGATACCCTTCTGCCGCGCCGGGACACTCAGCACATCCTGCTCCTGACTGATACCGTCGCCGCCGATCTTGCAGCGGATGCTGGCACCATGGCGAACCTTGTCGCACGCCCGGAGATCTACTCCCTCGCAGAACACCTGGCTGCAGTTGGCGCAGAAGTCCGCGCCGACAATTGGGCCGCCGCAGAGGCAAGCTGGGCCGCATTTCAGTCCGAGGCGCAAGCCATCGAAGAAAGGGCGTTCTGATGAACTCCATGCTCTCCCGCCGTCATATGCTGGCGCTGTGCTGTGCAAGTCTCGCGGCCCTCGCGGCACCGGTTCGCGCGCAGTCTGCCCCGTTGCGGTTGGCCTTTATTCCGCAGGAGAACCCTGAAAAGCTACTGGGCGACATCAAGGCCATCACCGGTTGGCTGTCACGAGAGATCGGCGTGCCGGTCGAAGGTTTCGTGACCATCGATCACGCCGCCGCCGTCGAGGCGCTGCGCAACGGCGATGCGGACATCTCCTTCATGGGAGCGCTGCCCTTTGTTCTGGCCGAGGCGCAAATCGGTGCGGTGCCGCTCTTATCCGAGATCTATCGCGACGCCCCCACCTACACCGGACGGGTCTTCGTGCGACGCGACAGCGGCATCACCACGCTGGCCGATTTGCGCGGACGCGATATCGCCTTTGCCGATCCAATTTCGGAGTCAGGCTATCTCTACCCGCTGGTTGAATTCGAGCGCGCGGGACTGATCGCGGGACCCGCAGAGTCGGAAGCGTTCTTCGGCAGAGTGTTCTTCGCGGGCGGATATCAGCAGGCGATGCAGGCAATGGCAGAGGGACTGGTCGATGCCGCGGGCGCCAGCCAGTATGCCGATCTCCTGCTCGCGCCAGGCCAACAGTCCCAAGTCACTTGGATCGCCGAGAGCGAGCCGATCCCTAGCCACTTGGTGATTGCCCGCCCGGGACTGGACGCCGAGGTGCAGGAAAATTTCGTGAACGCTATGCTGCGGCTGAACGAGCTCGAACATCGCGCCATGTTGCGGCATCTCTACGGCCCGGACGGCTATGTCCCGGCCGATGCGGTCGCTTTCGACGGTGTTCGGGCACTCGCCCGCCGCTACGGGCTTCTGCAATGACCGAGGCCCTCCGCATCGAGGAGCTATGTTTCTCCCATGTCACCTCGGGCCTGCCGACGCTGGATCAGGTGACGCTGTCTATCCCGCCGGGTGAAGCGCTCGCGCTGATCGGGCCTTCGGGGGCGGGCAAGACGACGCTCCTGACGCTGCTCGATGGTCGCCTGAGGGCTTGGCGCGGCCGCGTCTCGGTGCTGGGCGACGCGCTCGATGCGGACCGTGCGCCGCCGCGCGCGTGCCGGGCCGATACGGGGTTCATCTTTCAGGACTTCGCTCTTGTCGAACGCGCCAGCGTGCTGCGCAACGTGCTGAACGGCAGGCTGGGCCGCATGAGGCCGCTGCGTGCCCTGCTCGGGCGGCCGTCGAAAGACGATCTTGCGGTTGCGCGCGCGGCGCTGGCCGATTGCGGCATTGTCGACCTGGCTGAGCGACGGGTGGACAGTCTGAGCGGCGGACAACGGCAGCGAGTCGCAATCGCACGCTGCCTCTCGCAGGAGCCGCGCCTGATCCTTGCCGACGAACCGGTGAGCAACCTCGACCCCGCACGCGCAGCCGAGATCCTTTCGCTTCTAACCGAAGCCGCGCGTCGACGAGGCGCGACCACAGTCTTCTCCTCTCACCAGCCCGACCTTGCGCGGCGCTTCGCGCGGAGAATCGTGGGCATGCGCAACGGTCGGATCGTTTTCGACACTCCGACGGCAGAGCTCACCGAGGGCGCGACAGCCCGGCTCTATGATGATGCGAATGCTGCCGTACAGCCCCGCCTGAAGGCGGTGCCGTGATGGAAAGCCGGGGTTGGGGCGGCTTCGCGACGGGCGGGCTCGTCGCCGGGGCCGTGCTCTGGTCGCTCGCGACGACCGACGTCGAACTTTCCCGCCTCTTCTCCGCCGGGCCGCGCATCGGTGATTTCCTTGCGCGGATGTTTCCACCGGATCCGTCAGTGATGACCGAGATCATCAACGGCAGCGCCGAGACGCTGCGCATCGCCATCCTTGGAACACTCGGTGCTGTGCTCCTGTCGGGGCCGCTCGGCGTCTTTGCATCGGAAACCATGGCCCCGCCCGTCGTTCACCGTCCGGTGCGGACAGCTCTCGCGCTGATTCGCGCCATTCCGCTGATTCTCGTCGCCATGTTGATGGTTGGCGCAGTGGGCCTCGGCCCGCTTCCGGGCATCATCGCGGTTGCCATCCATGCAACGGGCATGCTGGCGAAGTTCTATGCTGAAGCAATTGATGGGGTTGCCCGCGGACCGATCGCCGCACTGGAAAGTGCGGGCGCCGGGCCGCTTGCACGCCTACGCTATGCAATCTGGCCGCAAATGGCTCCGGTGATCGCCCGTGATACAATCTTTCGTTTCGAGCTGAACCTACGAGAATCGCTTATCCTCGGCATCGTCGGAGCCGGTGGCATCGGCTTCTACATTCAGACCTATGTTCGCTCATTTCAATACGAAAAGGCTGCCAGTGTCACGCTGGCGGTCATCGCCATGGTTCTTGCTATCGAGGCGTTCAATGTTGCATTGCGTCGCCGCTTTTCATGATTATTTGCGTCCGGCCCGCTGCGACCCTCCCAGAAGTGATTAACCAGCGGAGCGCCTCCCGACCGAGCATGTTCAGATATTCCGCTTGAAGCTCATGTCACTAGAGGCTTTATACGACTAGCCGGAACGCGAGGAACGGCAAGGATGCGATTGAAGGTTCTGCAGAAGATGCTCTGGGCGGCGGTGGCCCTTGCTATTCCGGCTTACGGCGCGTTGCATCTTCTTGATGAGCGCGCGGAAACACCGGTGGCCGAAGTGTCTTTCCGGCCGACCTTTTCCCTGCTTGATGCTGAGGGAAGAGTGCGCATGCCCTCGGACTTTGCGGGGAAGCATCTTCTGGTCTTTTTCGGCTTCACCAATTGCCCGGACGTCTGCCCGACGACGCTTGCCGAAGTGGCGCAAGTGATGGAGGGTCTGGGAGATGACGCAGGAAAGGTACAGCCCCTCTTCATCTCTATCGACCCGACACGAGACCGCAGCCTGGAACTCGCGGAATATACTGCGGCCTTTCACCCTTCAATCCTCGGTCTGGCTGGCGACGAGGCGCAGACCCGCGCCGCAGCCCGCAGTTTCCGGATTTTCTATGAGCGCGAGGACAGTTCCGGCGCGCCGGATGGTTACACAATGGCACACAGCGCAGCACTATACCTGATCGGACCTGACGGAAACTGGCTGCGCCAATTCAGCTATGGCACGCCAGCAAGTGAAATCCTTAACGACCTCAGGCAAAGATTGTGAATACGATGAAATATCTTCTGACCGCTCTCCTTCTCAGCCTATCCGCCACCCCGGTACTGGCGTGTGAAACTGTTCAACTTAGCTCACTCGAAATCTCGGAAGCCTGGTCGCGGGCTTCGATCGGAATGGCCCGGCCCAGCGCCTTCTATGTCACCATCCGCAACACTGGCGTGAAAGACGATGTGCTTGCCGGCATCGCGACGCCGGTGTCCGGAAAGCCCATGCTGCACGAAACAGTGGTGAAGGATGGCGTGGCTTCGATGCCGCACGCTACGGCGATTCCCGTGCCAGCAGATTCCACCGTGCAATTGGAGCCAGGCGGCTATCACGGCATGCTGATGGGTCTTACACAGGTGCTGAAGGAAGGCGAGACGTTCCCGCTTACACTGACGTTCCGCGAGGCAGGCGACGTGACCGTTCCCGTGGCGATCCGGGGAATGGGTGCGAAAGATGCAGGCTGCGTGGACAAAAAAGATTGAGACGCCGTACGCTGCTCGTTGCCGGGGCGTCGGGCGTCGGCGCGCTGGCCTTTACGCTCGGTCTGGGGTGGTGGCAGAGCCGGGACAGCCTGCAAACGGGCTCCGCGCTGATACCATTGCGTATCGGCAAGATGTCCTTCACCCTGACGAACCATCATGGCGTGACGGTGAGTCCATCAGAGTGGATTGGCCGCCCGACAATAGTCTTTTTCGGCTTTACCTGGTGCCCCGATGTTTGCCCGACAACGCTGAGCGATATTTCGCTCTGGCTGCAAGATCTCGGCCCTGACGCCGACCGGATGAATATCTTTCTGGTCAGTGTCGACCCGGAGCGCGACACTCCACAGGTTCTTGCCGACTACCTGTCGAACTTCGATCCAAGAATCACCGGTCTGACGGGGTCACCTGCCGAGATCAAGCGCGCCGCGGACGAATTCCGCGCAACATTCGAGAAGGTGCCGAGGGAGGATGACTATACCATGGACCACACCGCCGGCGTGTTCCTGTTTCGGGCCGACGGGCGATTTGGCGGGATCATCGATTATCACGAGGATCGGCATGTGGCTCTGCTGAAGATCCAGAGGTTGTTGAAAGCGGCTAGCTGACCGGCTCTGTTGGCTTGGTGTTGTGGTCGCAAAACAAGCCGCCTTCACGACGAACTTCATGCGGTGCTCTTGAAGAGTTCCGACGTTGACCCGGCTTGCGGCGACAGGTTGCCTTTCGATCCTGTTGGACCCCACAAGCTCTGATGTTCAGCCTGCCGTTGGGAAATCGGATACTTCCTCACTCGTCGCTAAACTGTTGTGGGTGGAAGCACTTTCGCGACATCTGCAACCAATCAATGCGGCTGCGTTGCATGCCCCACCCCTGAGGAGACCTAAGCCCCCAATCACCTGTACGCTGGATGCGCTGACTTCAAGGCGCGCATGGCATAGATTGCGTCACTCACATCCCGTTCTTGGGTCTGACAAAAAGATGGCGCCACCGGGATAGCCATTCCCGTAATTCCATATAGACCTTCCCCGAAGCCAAAATGACAAACGAAAGAGTTCGATTGACCCTCCTGCGTGAAACCCTCGAAAACCGTCAGGTCCCCATCTATTTTGGCGCTGTCGTCCTCGGCATGATTGTGGCGGTAACTCTCAACGGAATGACGGCGCTGGAAATCGGCATCAACCCCGCGCTGGCATTCATGTTATTCGTGACGTTCCTCCAGGTCCCCCTAGCCGAGTTGCGAGTGGCCTTCTCGCGCTTTCGCTTTCTTGGCGTCCTGCTGCTGACCAATTTCGTTGTGGTTCCTGTTCTGGTGGGAGCCCTTGTTCAGTTTCTGCCGCCCGATCCGATGATAAGGCTAGGCGTGCTGTTGGTGCTTCTCGCGCCATGCATCGACTATGTCGTAACCTTCTCGCATCTCGGTCGTGCCGATGCCCGTCTCCTGCTAGCTGCGACGCCCGCGCTTCTGGTCATCCAGATGATGATGCTTCCCGTCTACCTGGGTTTTTTCCTTGGCCCTGAGGCTGGGTCTCTTGTGACAGCGGGGCCATTTGTTCACGCATTCGCCTGGTTGATTGCGGTCCCGCTTGTCTTCTCCGCTCTCGTCCAGTTTTGGGCCATCAAAAGTGCCGCGGGGGCACGTGTAGCCTCGGTTCTTGGGCTGCTCCCAGTTCCCGCGACAGCGTTTGTATTATTCGTTGTCGTGGCCGCTGTGGTGCCGCAACTCGGCCCCGCACTTGATGACACGTTACGGGTCGTCCCGATTTACGTGGCATATGCGGTTATTGCACCCTTGGCGGGATGGGGCATGAGCAGGCTGTTTTGCCTTGATGCGCCAGCCGGGCGGGCCCTCGCGTTCAGTGCCGCAACGCGTAATTCTCTCGTCGTCCTTCCGCTGGCATTCGCTGTTCCCGGCGCGGTCCCACTCCTTCCTGCGATCATTGTCACGCAGACATTGATCGAACTTATAAGCGAGTTGGCGTATGTCCGTCTGGCGCCAAAGCTCGGTTCCAAAATGGCTGCATGACGGATCCAGCGGCGGAGACCGCGATACGAAACAACGGCAACAATTCCGGCATGGCGCTGATGCAGCTGACTTGAGACGGAAGGGAGCATTTTGATCTCTGCGCATGTTACTCTACCCGAGGACTGCGCGTTTACCGCTCAGCCGTGCCTTCATGAACCTATCTTCGACGAGATTGAGGAAATATCTTCGGGACAAAGCATGCGAACGCAGGATGCGATACCTGCAAGCTGATCCTGACGACATGACAGCATGAAAAGTCGCAGATTGAGAGATTAAAATCAGCCGCAACCGCGCGGCGATCCAGCGATCAATCAAGATGCTCCGCAGAAGCGGAAATGCCCAACCACGAACGATGGAGTCTCGCAATGAAATTGGATAAATTTTTAGAGAAATAAGTATAAAATCGTTAAGCATGCCCATTTGCGGGATATTATACTCTGCATTGTAGTCTTCTCCTCAACGAAGGGGAGAATAATCAGATGCAAGATAAATATAAAGCGAAATCATATTCCAAAGTATCTGCATTCGCACTCGTGTTGCTCTGCGCTTCATTCGCACAGGCTTGTGCTTACGAAACACTCGAAACAAATCCTGAAGTTCTTATAAGCTCCAGTGCCGCCGCTCCCCTCTTGCAGAACCGGAATGTCGCCCGGGGTTCAGCTTGGCTGACCACGGAATACCTCACCACGACCCTTGCCCTGACCCAAGCTGGCCTCGCTCCCCTTGATCTTGATGTCGATCCTGACTTTGACCTTGCTTCCACCAACGACCTCGCACTACCATCGGCGCTCACAAAACTTGCCGATAAGGGCCTGGCGGAAAATCCGGCTCTCAATGAAAAGATGATCGACCAGGCCCAGGTCATCACCGCCTCGATTCCTGCGATGGCGGCCCCCGCTGGGGTGTCGATCAGCCAGACCATTCGTCAGGAAGCGCCTTTGTTCGGTGCCTACAGGATCCGCTTCGGCAAGATCAAGAGTGGTGCCCGCATATCCGGCCTGATCAAGAAGGCTGTCGCTTCCGGCGCACCCGACGACATTTGCACCGAAAAGTGCGCAGACCTTGCCGATCAACTTGCGTTGAGCGGATCAACTGTCAGCGAGCAACTCCGCCACGTCTCAGCATCAGTCAACAGAATTGTCGCCTACAAGGCAGACGACCAGAACCATGAACGGGTGGACTACTGGTCGACGCCCGGTGAAATTCTGGATCGCAGCAGTGGCGATTGCGAAGACTACGCCATCCTGAAAATGGCTTTGCTGGCCCGCCTCGATGTTCCTATGAGCGCCATGGAAATAGTCGTGCTCAAGGATACCAGCCGTAATCTATTTCACGCCGTTCTGTCTGTTGCATTTGAGAATCGTAGCCTGATCCTCGACAACGTGACCGATGCTGTTGAAGCTGACACGGCGAAGGAAAGCTATGAGCCTCTGTTTTCGATTTCTGGCACCGCAAACTACGTATTCGGCTACAAGGGTGGCAAGTCCAACCTTACGGCCTCACTCAAGGAGCTCGGAGCAATTGCGCCAGGTGCAGGCTTCTGAGCGCATAAGCCTGGCACAATTCTCCAATCGAACTTGCATTTCCGGATGAAGCGGAATTTCGGTCCGCTCAAGCCGCGCCACGTTCTTCGCTTCGAGAATGATTTTTGATGTGTTCTTGACGCGCCGGACGTGGCCCGAGGACAAGATGCGTATGGTGTGCTCGAAACCTATCGACTACAGCGCCGCACATCCAATCGGATGCGCGGCGCTGTAACTCTTTGAATCAATGCATGTCGCGTTCAAATGAATCCATTTGAACGCGACATGCATTAGATATATAATTCCTGGCAAATTCACCAGCCACTCCTCTTTGGCACCATGAAGGGCTCGTTTTCCTGGCGCGTATAAGCCGGCTCACCAAAATTGGGCTCGGGGCTGGTTTAGCACCAAGAAGGGGCCATGCGATTTTGGGGGCCGGTGGGTCGGTCCTGGCTATTGAAACTGATGAGGTGCAAAACTACGTACCAGCAAGGATTTTCGAGCTCGCTATGCTGACGAAGGAGGTCTCGCTCGAATGCGAAAACGGTCCTTACCTTTGCCAAACGCGATTGGGACGTGGTGAATTGCCGCCCGTATTAGAGACGGGCATTTCCGTGCTCCGCTCCCGCTTGGGACTTTGCGCTCGGCCTAGAACATTGGCCAGGCCGTCGTGCGATCAGCCAAGACTGGAGACATATGCCAATCCAAGGCCCCGGCTCGCTCAGGACGTCTTTCTCCGCACCGAGTTCCATCCACCCGAGCTGGGAACCAGCTTCTCTTGGAAGCGCGCCGCAGTCTTTTGGGTCAGCGTGCCTTCCAGTGACGAGCAGCTTCGTGTATCCGATCTCGACAAATCGTCAAGATCAGGTAATGGACAAAAATGACCGACACTTCTCTGCGACTTTCGATCGAAGAATCGCACACGTTGGCGCGACAGCGCAAGCGCCGGAACATTTATCTGCTATTGGCGTTGTGCTGCTTCGCAGTAACCGTGTTTGGCGTGAGCATCACTCACCTGCAGTTGGAAACCCAGATGGATCCGTTGCCTTCACAGCCAATCACCGACAAGTGATTGGCTGTGTGCCGATGGTGCATCCATAATTTGGGGATGGATCACATCGGACTTTCTCACCTGCTGGCACGTATCGGCCTTTTCAGCGCGACGACCCTGGCGGCCTATTCGGGCTTTGCAGTCCTGTTTGGCCTTTTTTGTCTTGTCGGAGGCCATAACATGATGGAAGCATTGTACGGAGGGTTCGCGAGCTTTTTGCTAGCTCTTGTTGTAGGCGCTGGAGGTGTTTGGATATCGACCTCCAGCCCACGATTCAACCAGAGACGAGACTGACCCATGTGTTGGGGTCATGTTGCGATTGGCGCTTGAGGAAATAGAGTTCTGTTTCTTTCCAGAGCAGAACCCGAGGTTCAACGTTGTCCAGAACGAAATCCCCCCGATCGGTGATAACGGTCAGGACCGCATGTCCGCCTCCATTTGCATCCCGTCCAACCGTCATTGATAGTGCACCCAAGGGTATGCCCCGTTGATTTAGGCGTTTGCGCTTTTCAAGTGCGTAATCTTCGCAATCGCCAACATTTTTGGGATATTCCCACCGCTCTTCAACCCCGAATATTTCGTTGTCGGTCAGAGGTGCAACGGACGTATTCACATCATCATTGGTTTGAATGATGTCGCTCCAAAGTTCGCGTGTCAATTCGACGATCTGGCCATCTGCGGGGCGGTCACAGCGATCGGCGTAGCGCTGGCAATAGTCATAATAGCCGATAGGTATTGTCGTTCTGCCGAACGTCACCATATTCGCAACGCTAGTTGGCTGCGTCTGGTTGAGATGGAGTGCATTGGCGCCGGCGGCGCCGCATGACAAGGCGAGCGCAAGCGCCGCAATAACTGACTTTCCCATGTTGAACCTTTCCCCAAAGTTGATGGAAAGACACTACGAGGAACAGATAAAAACTGGGAAAAATCAAAGACTTGGATTTATCTCAAATGCGATTCAAATGCTGCTTTAGCAACACACGATTTAGAAACAATTGGATTGCTGAACTTTAGTAGCTCAGTGCGAAATCACACGCCCATCGGCTTGGAAAATCGGATAGGACCGGACACCAGTTCCACAATTGATGCGTTCCTGAACCCTTACAAGCGGTGCGACAAAACGTGTATGGACAGGTCACCAAGTTTTAGCTATTCGATATGAGATGAAAAGGTATGCCCGCATTCTAACGATCCTCATGCTCGCCGTTTTCGCGGCGGGTTCGGTCGCGCATACCGCGAATGCAGCCAGCATGAATATGACGATGGCCCTTACCGCCGTCGAAAACGGCGATATGGGCAGCTGCAAAGATTGCCCTGTCGGCGGCGGTGACATGCAGCCGTGCGATTATTTCTGCGTTTCTCCCCTGTCGGCCATCCTGCCATCGGGCGAGGCCGGCCTGCCTGAGGCGGTGACGACCACCGAAGTAGCGGTTTATCGAAGCATGGCCGGACGCACCGGACTGCCGAACCCTTACCCTCCGAGATCCTCCACCCTGAGCTGACGCTGCCCGGAATCCGTTTCGGCTAGCTGCGGCTGACTTCATGCGCGATCAATCTGATCGTTCATGGTCCTACTCAGCATCGCGGGGTTCGCGCGCTGCGGGTTTGAGTTCCCCTCAGGATAGTTGGAATATCATGACATTGTTTCTACCGACGCCAACGCGTCGAGCCTTTATCACGTCCGCTATGGCTTTCGGGGCCAGTGCAGTGCTCTCGGTTTCGGTAAACCGGACAGCTCGTGCTGCGCCCGGCGAAACACCCTCCGCAATAGCCTTCGATGGCAATGCGCTCATCGTCGGAGGTGCTGGGCTTACCCGCCGCGACGATGGCGGAGTGTCCACACCGCTGCCCGGTCCGAAGGGCGGCAGCATTCTTTCGCTTGCGACACACAACGACCGTGCCGGTCGGATTGCGGCGGGGCTGTCCAATGGGGGCGTTGCGCTATCCGAAGACGGCGGGCAGAGCTGGGAGGCGAGAAGCCAGGGTTTACCCGAGGCTCCAGTAGTTGCTGTCGCAGCGGCTGCTTCAAACCCCGAAACCCTGTATGTTTCCGTTCATGGCGACGGTCTATGGAAAAGCGAAGATGCTGGCCGGTCTTGGGTCTTCGCGATGGACCGGCCTTGGCTGGCAGATGCCGAACGCGACTTGACTGCATTGGCCTCGGTCGATCTGGCCACGGGCATGGGCGGCATCTGGTTATACGCTGGAACCGGATTGGGTCTCACCCGCGTGCCCGACTGTTTCTGCCGTTGGCAGGACGTGCAGCCAGGCGATGCGATGGACGCATTGGTATCCGGGGCAGCGCCTGCGCCGGAGGCACCGTTGCCCACCGGAGAACCGATCCACGCTTTGGTGAGCGCAGCGTCGGTTCCGATGAGGCTCTATGCCGCCCTACCTTCCGGTGTGTGGGCTTCCGCGGACGCGGGGGTCGTCTGGGCGCGACGCTCGTCTTTCCGCACTGATGCGGTCGCCGTCCATCCCAACAATGCCGATCAAGTCGTTGCCCTCACCGAGGACGGTCTCATCCAAACTCGCGATGGCGGTCTGTCCTGGACCCCGCTCGCTAACAATTAATGGAGAACAACATGAAAAAGATCTTTGTTGCCGCAACCGTTACCGCCTTGGCTGTCATTGGTAGTGTGGCGTTTACGGCGTTGACCTCGGCTCAAGCTCCCCAAGACGCAAGTGCCAGCGTTGCTGGTGCCAAGGCGATCACAATCTGGCGCGACCCCGGCTGTGGATGTTGCGATACCTATGCCGACTATCTGGAGACCAACGGCTTTTCTGTGACGCGCGTCGATGATCGCGATTTCGACAAGCGCTCGGTTGAAATGGGCGTTCCCGAGCGAGGTATCGGGTGTCACCTGGCCGAGATTGACGGCTATGTCGTAAGCGGGCTCGTGCCTGTCGAGATTATCGAACGGCTGGTCAGCGAGCGTCCAGATGTCACCGGCATCACGTTGCCCGGAATGCCGGGGAATGCTCCCGGCATGGCACCGGCAAAGACAGGCACGCTAAAGACCTACGCCTTCGGCAAGGACGGCGTCGCCGTTTACTCCGATGAGTGATGGCATGAACGGTATGATGGATGGCTCCATGATGGGCTTTATGATGTTCGGAGGTGGTCTGTTCAGCCTTCTGATCCTGGCTGTTCTGGTCCTCGGCATTTTCGCGTTGGTGAAGTTTCTGCGGGGGCGGCAATGAGGCGGATGATGCTTCTCCTTTCCGCTGTCGCCTTTTCGGGTCTGGCAGCTATCGCCGCGCAGGGGCAATCGCAAAGTACCGGTACACAAGCCGAAGACCTGACTGTGCTGGGTTATCCTGTGACAGACGAGCAGATCACCCTCGGAAGGCAAGTTTATGCGCAAAACTGCGCCTCCTGCCATGGCGCCGAGCTCCAGGGTCAGCCGAACTGGAGGCGCAGGCTGGAGAACGGCCGCATGCCGGCGCCGCCCCATGACGAGAGCGGCCACACCTGGCATCACTCGGACCAGGACCTGTTCGACATCACCAAGTTCGGCGTCGGCGGTGTCGTTGCGGGCTATGAGAGCGACATGCCCGCGTTCGAGGACATCCTGAGCAACGAGGAGATCGCAGCGGTACTCGCATTCATCAAGAGTACCTGGCCCGAGCGCCAGCGGGAATCACAGGCTCGAGTGACGGCCAAAGCCGGTGGTGGGTTATGACTATGGACAGGGAACAGTCGTTCGCCAAAACGGGACGAAGCGTTTTGGCCTTCCTGCCGCTTACTGTCGCTGCGGTGCTTGCCATCTTTCTGGCCTGGGGCTTGACCCAAGACCCTGGCAGTCTTCCGTCCGCGCTCATCGGCAAGGTGGTGCCGGAATTTGACCTGCCGCCGGTTCAGGGACGATCGCTCGGGCTGTCGAGCGATGATCTCAAAGGAGAGGTATCGCTGGTCAATGTCTTTGCTTCCTGGTGCGTTGCCTGCCGCGAAGAGCACCCTCTGTTCATGCAGCTTGCAGCGCAAGGCACCGTGCCGCTGCACGGCCTCAACTACAAGGATCAGCCGGACGATGCGGCGCAATGGCTGGACAGCTTGGGCGACCCCTACACGCGCACCGGAGCCGACATCAGTGGGAAGGTGGCGATCGATTGGGGCGTCTATGGCGTACCCGAAACCTTTGTGGTCGATGCGGACGGGCTCATCGTCTACAAGCATATCGGACCGGTGAACGAAGAGGTGCTCGCGAAAACCATCCTGCCGCTGGTGGAATCATTGCGCCAGCAGACCGCGGACCAGAAGATGCGGGGCGCTGGTTCATGACGGCTCTATTGCACGCAAAACGCACAATCTTAATCGCACTTGCGGCAGGGGGCCTCGTGGTGGTCGCGCTCGCAGTCACCGCCGCAATGATTTACATCGACGGCGATAAGGGCTCCCACCCCGTTGGCGACAGACCAGGCACAATACTATTGCCCCAGCCCTTCGTCATGCACGAAACGCCTCGGCCGCTTCCCGTGGTCACGTTCGAGGACGGGGCAGGTCAGGCTCTCACGCTGGCCTCATTCAAAGGCAAAACCGTTCTGCTCAACATCTGGGCGACCTGGTGCGTGCCCTGCCGCGAGGAAATGCCAACGCTTGATGCGCTTCAGGCAAAACTCGGCGGCCCCGGTTTCGAGGTTGTGCCTCTTTCTGTCGACCGGGCCGGGCCGGAGGTAGTCCGCAAATTCTATGCCGAGATCGGTATCCGGAATCTCGGCCTCTATATCGATGCATCGATGCGGGCTTCGTTCGACCTTGCGGCTGTCGGCCTACCTACGACGCTCCTGATCGACGGTGAGGGGCGGGAACTGGGACGGCTCGTCGGCCCGGCAGAATGGGACGCGCCCGAGATGATCGATTTTCTCAGAACACATCAGACCTCGAACTGAAAAGGAAGCCTTCATGGATAAGTCGCGACAATACAGCACCGAGGACGGTTCGTTTGGCCGCGATGTTCTCTACGCGCTTCGCTACTACCTCAGCGGCCGTCGCGGATACCTCATACTTGCGGCGGTCCTGATTGCTGGCGGTCTCGCGTTTAATTGGAGTTGGCTAGCCGCGGCAGGCATAGCGCCGCTGCTCCTCACAGCACTGCCGTGTGTCGCCATGTGCGCGCTCGGACTCTGCATGAACAAGGTTACCGGCGGTTCCTGCAAGTCAAACCAGGCCGGAAACCCTGCTGCCGCAGACGGTGAACCTTCATTACCGGGCGGAGCCCAAAATGACCTCTTGTCGGACGAAACCGTGCAACACGCACAATCCGTCAGTGTGGCGGTTTCGTCACGGCATTCCCTATCCCTAACCAAGCAGAAAAGGAACACGACCGATGATTAAACCTATCAAGTCTCTCACTATGGCTGCCGTTTTGATGATCAACATCGCCGCAGTCCCGACCCTTCAAGCCGCTGAGCACAAAACTCCAAGCAACCAGGGCTCCATGATGGAAGAGGGCAGCATGGGGAACAACAAAGATATGATGAATCAGGACGGAATGTCCGGCATGGGCGGAATGGACGGCATGATGGGCATGATGAAAATGATGGCCCAGATGGCGCCGATGATGGAGCAGTGCACCAAGTTGATGGCCAGCATGACAGACAACATGAAATCGTCGACAGACCAATAGGAGGCTGAGATCCCCCCGCCCGGACATTTGGTCCGGGCGGGGGGGCTGCGAGAAACAGACATGACATCAGGCAAAACAACACATCTCAGACGAATTCGCTACGGCCTGTGGTTCCTGGTGACCATTGCCGCGTTGGTGATCGGTGGTGCCTATTTCGTCCGGACGATCGGCGTCCGCGAGCCGCCGTCGGTCACCACCGGCGAGGCCGCAATTCGCTCCGAGTTTTCGTTGATCGACCACAACGGAAATCGCGTGACCGAGGCCGACTTCCTCGGGCGCTGGCAACTCGTGTTCTTCGGATTCACCTATTGCCCCGACGTCTGCCCGACCACGCTCGCCTACATGGCGAATGTGCTGGATCGGTTTGGCGGCGAGGTCGAGCGGGTCGCACCGATCTTCATCACCGTCGACCCGTCGCGCGATACGCCGGAGGTGATGGCGGAATATGTCCAGGCCTTCCACCCGAAGCTGGTTGGACTGACCGGATCCGAAGCCGCGGTCGCCGCAGCTGCCCAATCCTTCCGCGTCTACTACGAGAAGATGGAAGAGGAAACAGCGCCGGACGGATATCTGATGGCGCACTCCGGGCACATCTACCTGATGACACCCGAAGGCCGCTTTGAGGATGTCTTCCGCGAAGGCGAACAGTTCGCGGAAGAGATGGCCGTCGAGGTCCTTGCAAGAATGAATGGAAAATATTGATGAAAATACTGATTGCAATAGCGGTGGCGGTCTGGGCGGGCGCATCGCCGGCACTCGCAGAGGAGAGTGTCCGCGTTTCCGATGCGTGGGCGCGCGCGACCATCCTCGCGTCCCGGCCCGGCGCTGCCTATCTCACGATCGAAAGCGCCTCGGAAGACCGGCTTGTAGGCGTGACGACGCCGGTCGCAGGCCACGTCATGATCCACGCGATCGAAAAGGACGGCGACATAAGCCGCATGAAACACATCGAAACGCTTGAATTGCCATCGGGTGAGCGGTTCACGCTCGCGCCCGGCGGCATGCACCTGATGCTGATGGGACTGCAAGACAAACTCAGCGAGGGCACGACATTCCCTATGACGCTCAGCTTCGAGAACGCCGGAGAGATCACCGTTGAGGTTTCCGTGCTCGGAATAGCGGCCGAGGGGCCACAGGAGGTTGCTGAATGAAGCGCTTCCTGATCCTGGCCTTCCTGCTGGTTGCACAGCCGGCATTCGCAAATCATCCCGGTGAGCGCATCGATGAGGTGATGACTGAACAGGAGTTGGCCTTCGAGGTGATGGATCGTCCTTCCACGCCCGATCTGGATGTCGAAGAACCAGGCGGCAATGTCCTGCGCCTCGGCGATCTCCATGATCAGATCATCGTGCTGAGCTTTGTTCCGCAGAACTGTGACAGTCCATGCGCCAAACAACAGGCCGTTCTTGCGAGCGTGCAGGAACAGGTGAATGCTTCGCCGATGAAGCAAATGGTCACGTTTGTAACCGTCCTTGACGCAGATGCCTCGACCCAGGCTCCGTCGGACCAGGCGAACTGGCGGCGCGTGATCCCATCGGACGACGAGACAACCGCCAGTCTGGCGGATCGATTTGCGGCGTTCAGCGGCCGCGACCAGGAGTTGCCGATGGCGCATGTCATCGACCGCAACGGACGGAATGCCGGTATTTTCCATGGATCCGATTTCAGCAAAACAAATCTGACCCTCTACATCAACCAGCTCATCAACAACGCGCATGCGCCAAAGCCGCCTACCGAAAAGGGGTGGTGGGAATGGCTGACAGGCCTGTTCTGAACAGCGGGAGAAGGAAGTTGACGCAATTTTCGAAATTCACGGGGCGCCGCTTCGGCTTTCTCCTGCTGCCCCTGCTGCTGATCATCGCGGCAGGCACCTGGTATCTGATCGATCCAGGGTTCAGGGCCGGCCAGCAGCCCACTATCGCGTCGGAGAACCTGCCGCAGGACGCGTTCGAGCGGCGCGTGCGCGACTATCTTGTAGCCAACCCAGAGGTCATCGTCGAGGCCATGCAGAACCTCGAACGGAAGCAACGGGAGGCGGAACAGACGGAAGCTCAGGCAGCCCTTGCCACGCACCGTGACGAACTGTTCAAAAGTCCCGAAAGCCCAGTTGGCGGCAATCCGCAAGGCGATGTGACGTTGGTCGAATTCTTCGATTACAATTGCCCCTATTGCCGCCAGGTTGCGCCAACGATGATGGCGGCGGAAGCAGACGATCCGAAACTGCGCATCGTCTACAAGGAGTTTCCCATTCTGGGGCCGAATTCCGTGTTCGCGGCAAGGGCAGCGCTCGCGGCCCGCCAGCAGAACCTCTACCCCGAATTCCATAAAGCAATGATGCAGGTGTCAGGAGCTGCCGACGAGGGACGAGTGATGGAGGTTGCTGGGCAAATCGGCCTGGATGTCGAGCGGCTGCGAAACGATATGGCCGATCCCGCTGTCGACGCTGAAATCGCGCGCAACCTTGCGCTCGCCCAAGTTCTGCGGATCAACGGTACGCCGGGCTTTGTTATCGGTGAGGAAATATTGCGCGGCGCCACCGACCTGCAAACCATGCAAACGCTGATCGCGCGTGCCCGGAAAAGCGGTGACCAGTGAGCTCGGAAGAAGACTTGAAGGGCCGTCCGAATGCCTGAACTCTCCAATATTGGTATCCTGAGCGCCTTCGTTGCCGGCATCGTCTCATTCCTGTCGCCTTGCGTACTGCCATTGGTGCCGGGGTATGTTTCCTATGTCGCCGGCCGGTCGACGATTACATCACCCTCAGGTGAGGTTTCTGTTGCGCGAAGCGCAGCGCTCGGTTTCAGCCTCTGCTTCGTGCTCGGCTTCACAACCGTCTTTGTCATCCTTGGTGCCAGCGCTACAGCGTTGGGGCAATTGCTGCTTCGCTACCGCTTCGAGATGAACATCGTCGGAGGCGGGATTGTTACGTTGTTCGGATTGTTCATGCTCGGAACCATTCGACCCACGTGGATGATGCGCGAGGCACGGTTTCACCTTGATCTGCCCGGCGGCAAGGCCGTATCGTCCTATGTGCTGGGCCTGGCATTCGCTTTCGGCTGGACCCCCTGCATCGGTCCGATCCTCGGTGCCATCTTGACCGTTGGCGCGGCATCAGCCTCGGTCGCCGACGGCGTCGCACTATTAGCGATCTACTCGCTGGGCCTCGGTGTGCCGTTCCTGCTTGCCGCCGTTTTCACCGGCGCCTTGGCAGCAAGATTGAAGACCTTCGGACGCCTCGGGCGTATTCTGCGGACATTCGCCGGAGCGGTTATGATCTTGATGGGAGTCGCCATGATGACAGGATATCTGTCCGCTTTCGCCTTCTGGCTTTTGGAGACGTTCCCGTTGCTGTCTACAATCGGCTAGGCCAACGGCCCGTTGAGGAAATTGTGATTTGACATTCCTGTCGCTGAAAGGCGCAGGCTTGACTTTTATAGGGAGGTAGCTGTGATCTCGAAAACCGAAATCCTGGAGCGGGATATCCTGCGCGTGTTCAGGTATGCCTGCCGGCAAGATCGGCTTGACATCGCCGAATTCATGCTCGCGGCACTGGAAAAGATGGATGGTGAGTATGCGAGGTCTACTGTGAGTAACCGTCCACTGATCGATTCCTATCGCGATCTGATCGAGCCCCGCGACTCTTGAAAGCCGTAAATTCTACGGGCAGGCGCAATCGCCCACCACTGACCAGACGACCGAGATCGCTTTCGTGGCCGACAGTTCCGGCAAATGGCTGTTCCATTGCCACATGCTTGAACATGCGGCAGCCGGAATGAACACCTGGTTTGAGGTGGTCTGATGGGCAAGCGAACTGATGACCGTGGAACCAGACGAATTCTGCCGAAAGGAACATATCAATGATAAAGAGAAGGAACCTGCTCGCCGGTGGCGCGGCACTTACAGCCAGCAGCGCCCTCTACGCATGGGCAGATAGCCGCTTCATCTCACCCTCATCTGGTGCCGCAGGTCGTCCAGTGTTGCAGTTTCCGCCGCTGATCGACACAGTCGACACAGGAAAATTTCTGGTCACTGCCCAGTCAGGCACAACATCCTTCTTTCCGGGCCATCCAGCAGAAACGATTGGCTTCAATCAAGCCTATCTCGGACCCGTGGTTCGGATAAGCAACGGCGCGCTGCGGCCGAGTGTGGAAAACGGACTGTCATGGCCGGTCAGCGCGCACTGGCATGGCCTGGTGGTGCCAGGCAATCACGACGGAGGGCCACACCTGCCCGTCAAACCGGGAGAGGTATGGGCGCCGGACATGGAAATTGGACAGGGGCCCTGCACCGCCTTTTTTCATACCCACATCCATGGTCGAACCGCGCGTGACGTGTACGCCGGACTGGCCGGCGTGCTGCACGTAGCAGACGGGCTCGACGGCGAACGAGGCTTGCCGGAAACCTATGGCGTCGATGACATGACGCTGCTGCTTCAGGATCGCCGCTTCTCCACGGACGGCCAGCTTGCCTACGCCAACTCGATGATGGATATCATGCATGGCATGACCGGCGACACGATACTGGTCAATGGTCAGGCAGGTTCCGTCGCCGCTGTGCCGAAGTCAGTCGTGCGGCTACGCTTGATCAACGGTTCGAATGCGCGGATCTATTCATTGTTTTCCAGCGACGACAGACCCATTCACTTGATCGCAACTGACGGTGGATATCTGCCAGCCCCGGTACAGCTTGAGACGCTCCGCCTCGGACCGGGAGAACGTGCCGAGATTCTGGTCGACTTCTCGGATGGTCATGGCATGTCGCTGATGAGTGAGGGTGACCCCAATGCGGGTATGGGCGGCATGATGGGAAGGGCCCGCGGCCTGCTCGATGAAATAACCGGAGGCAGGCGGTTCGAAGTGCTTCCGTTTCTGGTCGACGAGCGGCTTGCCGCCAAAGTCACCCGCATCCCCGATGTGCTCGGTGGAGATCAACCTGACCTCACAGCCGCCAGGGTGTCAAAGCTGCGCAACTTCTCTCTCGATATGGGCATGCGAGGCGGAATGATGGGATCTGGCGGAATGGGTCGCGGCATGATGGGCGGCATGGCCATCAACGGGCAGCCATTCGACATGAGTATCATCAACGACCGCGTGCGCCTCGGCGACACCGAGAAGTGGGTGATCAGCACCAGCATGCTCGCGCATCCGTTTCATGTTCATGGTGTCTCCTTTCAGGTGATCAGTGAGAACGGAAGAGAACCGCGGCCGGAGAGCCTGGGATGGAAGGACACGGTCGTTGTCGACAGTGAAACGGAGCTGCTTGTCCAGTTCACTCAGCCAGCGGCCGAGGAAACGCCATTCATGTATCATTGCCATATTCTTGAGCATGAAGATGCCGGCATGATGGGGCAATTCACAGTGAGTTAGCCACGCACGGCAGGCTCGCGACAACGTAGAGCCTGGCAATCCTTAATCCGAAAACATTGGACTGTGACGGCAACGCGTGCGGTTTGTTGCATTTGATGAATACCGTCATCAAAACACGCATCGCCCGGTATGTTTTGCTGTCTACGGCTTGCCGGCCCGCAGCCTAATGGCAGAGGGGAATGGAGCCTTTCTACCGCACGTCCGACCGGTCAAGTCATCGACGGAACGGATTGCAGCCTCACTTCATGAGGTACTTGGCCAGTGCGGCAATGGCCAGGATTACCAGAATGGCAATCAGCAGCATCCAGACACCGCCAAGCCCCATAATCCCGCCTCCCATTGTGTCGTTCATCATTTCCGGTCCTCCATGGCTTTGGCCCCTGCGGCCTGCCGTTGTGTAAGCCAGACCACGGCAAGCGGGATGAAAACCCACTGCAGCAGCGGGCTCAGTCCTGTTCCGAACGGCGGCACCAGCGGCATGAGATCGGAGTAGGTCCAGCGCTGCGATATGTTGGTGTAATAATATTCAAAACCAACAGTCAGAGCGATGCCGACCCCAACAAACAACAGTATCTGCCAGGCTTTGGGTGCTTCAAACCAAAAGCGGGATCGTGCGGCAGCGCTGGTAATCCAGAATGCAGTCATGGCGAATCCGACATCCCCGAATGTTGCCGAAGAACAGAGCTTGATGCCTTCCCAATGGTTCATCTCGATCATGCCCGCATAGGTGGGTGCCTGCCAGAACTCCCAGACAAAGTGGAGCAGGAAGGAGAATACGATCACCGAGAATTCGGGCAGGCGTGTCACGTGGTCCATCTGGTTTCCTTAGCATTGGACGGCGAATGTGATTGCTGCATGAGCCTAATGGTTGCGGCGGGAAGAAGGGAAATTGCTACGCGTGTGTATGGTTGATAGCGGATAGCGGCTGCATTCGCAAACCACTGCTTTGCGAGAAAATGTTATACTTTATTCTATTGAGGTCCTTGGCGCCGAAGGTATTAAAGAGACCAGCCAGAACACCCATGCCGCTTGTGCGCGGCGGCCGGCAAGGGAGGCTTCGCCGCTTCTGGCGGCGAAAACCGCGACCCGTCATAACTGCCGGCTTGCCATCCGCGCCCTTGTCCTGCCTTGCTCTTCGCGGCCTCCGGGTCCAGCCCCGAAAAGTGAGGGAGCGCAAACCCGGACAGAGGACCGCGCGCAACGCGGAGAGTGAATGGAAAAAGCCGAACTGGAAGAACTGAGAGAGAAAGTGAATTGTGGGGCCGTCCTGGAATCCGCCGGCTTTGCCGTCGATCTGAAGGAAAGCACCCGCAAAGCGGTCAAATACCGCCGCGGCGGCGACATCGTCATCGTCATTCATGACGGCAAGGGCTGGTTTGACCCCTTGTCGGACGCCAAGGGCGACGTGTTCCGCCTTGTTGAACATCTCGACGGGATCCCGTTCGCCGCCGCCCTTTATGTCGTCGCCGCCCTCATCGGCTTCATGCCGTCAGAGCCCGCCTGGACCCGTCAGGCCAGGGAGAGGATGCTGGACCAGACCGTGGCGGAACGCTGGCAAAGCCGCCGCAAGCCGTGGCGCGGCTCGGCGACATGGCGCTATCTCAGTGAGATGCGCGGTATTCCCGACCCGGTTCTGTGCCAAGCTATTGCTTCCGATGTGCTGCGCGAAGGCCCGCACGGCAGCATGTGGGCCGCCCATAAAGACGATCGCGGCCAGATCACCGGCTGGGAGGAACGCGGTCCGGAATGGCGCGGTTTTGCCAATGGAGGTGCGAAAGTCCTCTTCCGACTCGGGCCCGCCGATGCAACGCGTCTTTGCGTTGCCGAGGCGGCGATCGACGCAATGAGCCTTGCGGCAATCGAACAGTGTCGTCCGGGATCGCTTTACCTTAGCACCGGCGGGGGTTGGTCGTCATCGACCGATGCTGCGTTACGCGGGCTCGCCGCCCGCCCGGATGTCCTCATGGTCGCAGCCACCGACGCCAATAGCCAGGGCGAGACCTTTGCCGAGCGCCTGCGGGTTCTCGCTGAGGAGGAAGGCTCCAACTGGCAGCGGCTCAGGCCGCCATCAGATGACTGGAACGCCTCCTTGAAATGGAAGGAATGATGGAGAAGAGAAAAACGAGGACGGCATGCCGCATGCCCGCCGTCCGCCTCAAGGGTGACGCTTCGCCCGGCTGACGCCGGCCCTTGACCCGGCCGGACGGAGAGGCGGCCGCGGGAGGGGGTCCGGAAGGGCTGAAGAAGATGGTGATGCCGAAAGGGTGCGCCGCGCTCCAGCCCGTGACAGGCTTCAAAGGAGCCCGCCATGACCTCTCTCATCCGCAAGATCCATTTCGGCATCGCCGACCGCCATCAGATGTTCAGACTCTTCGACCGCCATGCTGGGCGACCCGACCGCTGGCAGAAAGACGACAGTGCGCTTTACGCCGGCGAATGGTTCGAAATCGCCCGCCCCGAACACGACTACATGCTCGAAATCCTGCCGCCGCTCTGGATGCGCGGCGAGATGTTCGCCATGCGCGAATTCCTGACCGGCAGCATCACCAGCGTCTTCTACACGCTCAGCATCAATGGAGTGACGCGGTTCTTTCACGCCTATTGCGATCTTGCCGATCCACGCTCGCCGTACGAGATGCGCGACGCGATTGTCGAGCGCGAACGCTGGCCGGTCAAGGCGATGACCCGCGAAGAACGGATCGAGCACATCTGGAGTGCCACGCAGGACGACTATCGAGGCTATGCCGGAGGGGCCTTCCGGCCCGAGCATCGAGGCAAGCGAACGGTCATCGTCTACGGTCGCCCGGGGACCAGCTTTCAGCTGCTCGACCACCTGACGGATGAGCAGATTTCGGAAAAGCTGCGCGTTCATTTGCGCCACCTTCCGCTGCCAGCAGCCGCGTGAGGTCCGTCATGTTCACATTTCCGGTTCAAGCGGTGCGCAAGGTTATCGCGCGCGGGGAAGAGGACGCGGCCGCCAATGGCGGCTTTCGCAATCCCTATTACGGCACCAGACCAGGCGAGGGTGAGAAACCCGGCTTCTGGCTTGTGGGAGACGAAGGCGTCTACATCATCTCCAACGGCAAGCTCGCCGAGGGCCAAAAGCCGCTCGTTGTCTATTCGAACGAGTGCCACCCCAAGGGCAGCGACGACTGGTGGGATTACAAGCGCCGGCATTTCGGTGGCGATGACGGCATCGAGTTCATCGATGCCGACCTTGTCGTTCCGAGCTTCAACCGGCACTTCGCCGCGTCCCATCTCGGGATCCAGCTCACCGAGAACGAGATCTCGTTCTCGCTGATCACCCGCTAACTCCGCTTTCAAATCCGCACGCTGGCGACGCCGCTGGGTCCCCTGGCGGCGCGGCTTCGTTCGCCCTCAATCCAGGAGAAACCATCAATGTCAGACCACGACCGCTTCACCCTCGACATGTTTGGCAGTTTGCAGAACGCCTTGTCCTCCGGGCTTGGCTTCGGCGTCGCCGCTTTTGCCGACAGCCCAGAAATCGAACCCGACAAGGGCGTACCGCTGCCGGCGGCAGCGGCCAACCGGTCCAAGAGCCGGCGGCCCGCGGAACGACAAGCCGCCGAAGCGCCCGAGCGCGGCAGCAATTTTCATCTTTCCGGTAGCCGGAACCTCGCCAAGGGCTGGAAAGCCCGAGCGCGCGACAATCTCGCCGCCATCTCGCTCGCTGCTACAATCGCGGCCGAGAACCGGCCCGCGACGCCGGAGGAACAGGCTCGTCTTGTTCACTTCACAGGCTTTGGCGCCTCCGATCTTGCCAATGCGATCTTCTCGCGGCCCGGCGAGGACGGGTTCCGGAAGGGGTGGGAAGACCTTGGCGAAGAGCTGCAGGAGGCCGTGAACGAGGCCGATTACGCTTCGCTTGCCCGCTGCACCCAATATGCCCATTTCACGCCGGAGTTCATCATCCGGGCGATCTGGGAAGGTCTCGAACGGCTCGGCTGGCTCGGCGGTCGCGTGCTCGAACCGGGGATCGGGACGGGGCTCTTCCCAGCCCTGATGCCTGAGCCGTTTCGTGCATCCTCGTTCTTCACGGGCGTAGAGCTCGATCCAGTGACAGCCCGGATTGCCGTGTTCCTGCAGCCGGTCGCCCGCATCATCGAAGGTGATTTCGCGCGTACCGATCTGCCGGCGCACTTCGATCTCGCCATCGGCAACCCTCCCTTTTCCGACCGGACCGTGCGATCCGACCGCGCCTACCGGTCAATGGGCCTGCGGTTGCATGACTATTTCATTGCGCGATCGATCGATCTCCTGAAACCCGGTGCACTTGCCGCCTTCGTCACCTCGTCGGGCACGATGGACAAGGCGGATGCCGCGGCCCGCGAGCACATTGCCAAATCCGCCGATCTGATCGCGGCGATCCGCCTGCCCGAAGGCAGCTTCCGGCAGGATGCGGGAACGGACGTCGTCGTCGACATACTGTTCTTCCGCAAGCGCAAGCCGGGCGAGTCCCCGAGCGACGCGGCGTGGCTGGACGTGGCCGAGGTCATTTCGGCCAGCGAGGAGAGCGAGGCGGTCAGGGTCAACCGCTGGTTCGCCGATCACCCCGATCATGTGCTCGGCCGCCACGCGACCACATCTGGTCCATTCGGTGAGACCTATACCTGCCTGGCAGGTGACGGCGATCTCAAAGCTGCGTTGGACGCCGCAATCCATCTTCTTCCGGAAGCGCTCTATGACGGCGAACCCGGAGAGATCGATTTCGATCTCGAATTCGGTACGACGCCGACCGATGTCGCCAGACCAGGGGACGCCCATGTCCGCGAGGGCAGCTTCTTCATCGCCCCACCGAAAGGGCTGATGCAGGTTCTCCACGGCAAGCCCGCGCCGGTTCCCGTCCGCAAGGGCCGGACAGGCGAGGGGATTTCGGAAAAGCAGATCAACATCGTCAGGAAGCTGATCCCGGTCCGCGATGCGGTGCGCGCGGTCCTCAAGGCCCAGGAGACCGATCAGCCGTGGCGCGATCTTCAGGTGAAGCTGCGCATCGCCTGGTCGAGCTTCGTGCGGGATTTCGGGCCGATCAACCACACGAGGGTGTCGATCTCGGAGAGCGATGCGACGGGCGAAACCCGCGAGACGCATCGCCGCCCGAACCTGCAGCCCTTCCTCGACGATCCCGATTGCTGGCTGGTCGCCTCCATCGAGAATTACGATCTCGATACGGATACCGCGAAGCCCGGTCCGATCTTCTCCGAACGAGTCATTGCCCCGCCATCGCCCCCGGTGATCACCAGCGCCGCCGACGCTCTGGCCGTCGTCCTCAACGAACGCGGCCATGTCGATCCAGACCATATCGCCGAACTGCTGCATCAAGACCGGGAGACCGTCATCGCGGAACTCGGCAGCGCGATTTATCGAGATCCGACAGACGGGTCCTGGCAGACATCCGACGCCTACCTATCCGGACCGGTCCGCGACAAATTGGCGATCGCGGAAGCGGCCGCCGAGCTGGATCCGGCCTACAGGCTCAATGTCGAGGCGCTGGAGGCGGTGCAGCCGGCCGATCTCAGCCCGTCCGAGATCACCGCCCGGCTCGGTGCACCATGGATTCCGGCAAGTGATGTCGTCGATTTTGTGAAGGAGTCGATGGGAACGGATATCACGATCCGGCACATGCCGGAACTCGCCTCCTGGACGGTCGATGCCCGCATGCTGGCCTTCCGGGCCGAGGGCACGTCGGAATGGGGCACCAAGCGCCGGCATGCCGGCGAACTGCTCGCCGATGCCCTCAACAGCCGTATTCCGCAGATCTTCGACACGATCAAAGACGGCGACAGCGAGCGGCGCGTCCTCAATGTCGTAGATACCGAGGCGGCAAAGGAGAAGCTCACCAAGATCAAGGCCGCCTTCCAGCGCTGGGTCTGGTCCGATCCGGGCCGGACTGACCGGCTGGCGCGGGTCTATAATGACCGCTTCAACAATATCGCACCCCGATCCTTCAATGGGGACCATCTCCAGCTACCGGGCGCATCAGGCGCCTTTGTTCTTTATGGCCACCAGAAACGCGGCATCTGGCGCATCATCTCGTCCGGCGCAACCTATCTCGCCCATGCCGTCGGCGCCGGCAAGACCATGACGATGGCCGCCGCCATCATGGAACAACGTCGGCTCGGCCTGATCTCGAAAGCCATGCTGGTCGTGCCCGGCCATTGCCTGGCCCAGGCCGCCCGCGAGTTCCTTGCGCTCTATCCGACAGCCCGGATACTCGTCGCCGACGAGACGAATTTTTCCAAAGACAAACGTCACCGCTTCCTGTCGCGCGCCGCGACGGCCACTTGGGACGCGATCATCCTCACCCATTCGGCCTTCAAGTTCATCGCCGTACCGGCAGTCTTCGAAAAGCAGATGATCGAGGATGAGCTCGCGCTCTACGAAGATCTTCTCACCAGGGTCGAGGGCGACGATCGGGTGTCACGCAAGCGACTGGAACGGTTGAAGGAGGGACTGAAGGACCGGCTGGAATCGCTGGCGACCGTCAAGGACGATCTCCTGACCATTTCCGAGATCGGCATCGATCAGATCATCGTCGACGAGGCGCAGGAATTCCGGAAACTCTCATTCGCCACCAACATGTCGACGCTGAAAGGCGTCGATCCGAACGGCTCGCAGCGGGCCTGGGACCTCTATGTTAAATCCCGCTTCATCGAGACCAAGAATCCGGGCCGCGCGCTGGTGCTGGCCTCGGGCACGCCGATCACCAACACGCTCGGCGAGATGTTCTCGGTTCAGCGCTTCCTCGGATTTGAGGCGCTCAAGGAACGCGGCCTGCACGAATTCGACGCCTGGGCCTCGACTTTCGGCGATGTGACGACCGAACTCGAATTGCAGCCCTCGGGCAAATACAAGCCCGTCTCACGCTTTGCGACCTTCGTCAATGTGCCGGAACTGATAGCCATGTTCCGCTGCTTCGCCGATGTCGTGTTGCCGGAGGATCTGAAGCAATATGTGAAAATCCCCGCCGTCTCGACTGGCAAGCGCCAGATCGTTACCGCAAAGCCGACCGACGACTTCAAGCTCTATCAGCAGGTCCTCGATGCCCGCATCAAGGCCATCGAAATGCGCGAGGGTCCTGCCCAACCCGGCGACGACATTCTGCTTTCCGTCATTACCGACGGGCGCCATGCGGCGATTGATCTCCGGCTGGTCGATCCCGACAATGACAACGAGCCGGACAACAAGCTCAACAAGCTGATCGCCAACGCCTATCGCATCTGGCGCGAGACCGGCGCCAATACCTACCTGACCCGCGAGGGAAAGCCTTTCGAGTTGCCCGGTGCGGCGCAAATGATCTTTTCCGATCTCGGCACGATCAGCGTCGAGAAAAGCAGAGGCTTTTCCGCCTATCGCTGGATCCGCGACGAGCTCGTCCGGCTCGGTGTCCCGCCGTCGGAAATCGCCTTCATGCAGGATTACAAGAAGACCGAAGCCAAGCACCGGCTGTTTGCCGACGTGAACGCGGGCAAGGTCCGCTTCCTGATCGGCTCATCCGAGACCATGGGTACAGGTGTCAACGCCCAGCTTCGCTTGAAGGCGCTTCACCATCTCGACGTGCCCTGGCTTCCCGCCCAGATCGAGCAGCGCGAGGGCCGCATTGAGCGGCAGGGCAATCAGCATGACGAGATCGACATTTTCGCTTACGCCACCGAAGGCTCGATGGATGCGCAGATGTGGCAGAACAACGAGCGCAAGGCCCGGTTCATCGCTGCGGCGCTGTCCGGCGACACATCCGTCCGCCGGCTCGAAGATCTGGGCGAGGGGCAGGCCAACCAGTTTGCCATGGCCAAAGCGATCGCTTCCGGCGATCAGCGCCTGATGCAGAAGGCAGGCCTCGAGGCCGATATCGCCCGGCTCGAACGCTTGCGCGCCGCGCATAGAGACGATCTCTTCGCCGTTCGCCGCCAGATCCGCAATGCCGAGCGCGATATCGAGCACGACGCGCGGCGGATCTCCGAGATCGGCAAGGACATCGAACGCAGGATTCCGACAGTAGGCGAGGCCTTCGCCATGACCGTGGGCGGCCAATACTTCACCGAGCGCAAGCCCGCCGGCCGGGCATTGATGAAGGAAATCATGACGCTGGTACATCTTCAGGAAGAGGGCGAAACGGTCATCGCAAATATAGGCGGCTTCGATCTCGTCTTCTCCGGCAAGCGCTACGTTCAGGGCGACTTCCAATATGACGTTGCACTCGTCCGGACCGGCGTGGAGACCGACATCGACCTTGCGCTAACCGTCACGCCGCTCGGTGCGGTCTCGCGCATCGAGCATGTGCTTTCCGGCTTCGAGGACGAGCGCTCGCAATACCGCTTCCGCCTCGATGATGCCAAGCGCCGGCGGGCCTCCTATCAATCCTGCCAGGGCGGAGAATTCGGCTTCGAAGACGAGCTTGCCGAGAAGCGCCAACAACTCGCCGAAATCGAGGCCGATCTGGCAGATGAGGTGTTGAAGGAGGGGGAGAAGGCCGGGGCGGCGGCATGAAGAAGAAGGAGGAAAGGGACCGGTCGCAGATCGGTTGGGCTCGGTGATGCTGTCGCTCAACCGCCGCCTGCGCCATCCCGGCCCGTCGTTCTTCGCAGGGCTGGCCAGCCCCGCTCACCCGGCCGGGCAGGGACGCTCGGCCGCAGTTGCACCGGCCCGCCCGCTCCGCGGTCCCGGGGATGTCTTCGAGAAGAAGACGAAAAAGGGAACCGGTGGCGTGCCGGGTCCTCAATCCCCAACCAGGAGCTTCCAATGCATATTATCAAGATCGACCCGCGCGCGCTGAAGGACAATCCCGACGATGCCCGGAAGTCCAAATCCACGCCTCAGGGCGATGCGCTGCTGGCCGCGACCATCAAGGCCGTCGGCATCATCCAGCCGCCCGTCGTTTCTCCCGAGGCTGATGGCGGCAACGGCTTCATCATCCAGGCCGGCCATCGCCGCACCAAGGGAGCGATCGCCGCCGAACTTGAAGAGATCGAGGTTATCGTGACCGATCCGGCAGACGACGGCGGCGCCATGCGCTCAATGGTCGAGAACATCGCCCGCGAACCGCTCTTAGGTTCTGTGTCGCAACTGTCCTGTTGGGTTCGTACGGCCGTCATGG
>NZ_JBAKFR010000021.1:0-83397 GCF_053484295.1 Martelella sp. AMO21009 | reverse complement strand
ACCATGACGGCCGTACGAACCCAACAGGACAGTTGCGACACAGAACCTAACAGCGGCGCCCGCTGGACGTTCTCGGCAAGCGAATCCTCCTCGGCGATGCCGTCCTCGCGCACGATGCAGGGCACGGGCGTGAACTTCGTCATGCGCTTCTTCTTCACGAGAAACTCCAGCGCCCGATAGCGCCGACCGCCGGCCGGGATTTCGAACATGCCGGTCTCGGTCCCGGCTTCGTCGATGACGGGCCGGACGCTGAGTCCCTGAAGAAGGCCGCGCCGAGCGATATCCTCGGCGAGTTCCTCGATCGAGACACCCGCCTTGACTCGCCGGACGTTCGACTGGGAGAGCACCAGCTTGTTGAAGGGGATGTCGCGCGACGACGACAGGGTGATCTTCTTGGCTGCATTTGCCATGATGATTTACTCCGCGACGGGCGTCGAGAGCCTCTCTCTCGACTTCCAACCCGTCACGGAAAAGGGCGCAGCCCTCTCACTCTCACTTTGTCGATCGAGCGGACGACAGGCCTTGGCAGCGGCACTTCAGCGGCGGTCCCGCAGCGTCGCCGCGGCGGCATGCAGCAGCCGATCGCTTTCGACGATGCTCCCGGCCTGCCGGGCCGCCTCGGCGTAGACCGAAAGCGGGAAGGTGGCCTGAAACAGGATGTCGCGTTCGATTCCGAGACCGAATCGCAGGCGCACCGAGGTGAGTTCGGCAAGGCTGCAGGAGCCCAGCTCAGGGCATCCGAAACCGAGATCGGCAAGGCCGAACAGCGTGTCGCCGTCCGCCTCCATCTCGGTGATGAGCCAGGTGGCCGCGCCGACCGGATTGAAGAATTTCGCAACGGGAACATGGTCGATATCGCGCAGCCGTCCATTGGCGAGCAGCCGATCGCGCAGGTCGTCGGTCAACAGGATCATGCCACCCTCCTGTCGCGAGAGGTCTCGACCGCGTCGGGCGCGAAGGCGAGAAGCCAGTCGGCGGCTTTGCCCGCTTGGCTGGCGGCGCGGACGATGGCGCGATTGTCCTCGCGCAGCACCTCGAGCCAGGAGCCGATATAGTCGGCGTGCCGGACGGTCGGGGCGATGCCGAGCGAGGCGCAGCAGAAGGCGGCGGTGATCTCGGCAATCAGTTCCTCGAAGGCGTACTTCTTCGTGCCGAACGAACCGGAGAAGTCCCGCCCCAGACGTGAGACATGGCCTGTCGCGTGGCCCATCTCGTGCAGCGCTGTGCGATGCCAATTGATGGGTTCGAAATAGGCCTGTGGCGGCGGCACCTGCACATAGTCGTGGGCAGGCACATAGAAGGCCCGGTTGCCGCCAATGCGAAAGTCGATGCCGGTGGCGGCGATCAGCGCCTCGACGCGCGGTTCGATCAGACCCGTCGGCACCGGTGGTGCGGCGGTCGCCACATCCTCGGGCAGATTCTCGCATTGGTCGGTGTTGAACACAGTGAAACGCTTCAGGAACGGAATTGCCTGGGCGTCCTCGCCGGTCTCGCGCGCCCGGCGCTTCTCGTCCTCCGGCACGAAACGGTCGGCATAGACGACGGTGGTGCCGCGCTCGCCCTTGCGGACATTGCCGCCGAGCGACAGCGCCTGGCGGAAGGTCAGCCAGCTCTGGCCGGAAAAGCCGCGTTCGATGACGGCGCCCCAGAGCAGCAAGACGTTGACGCCAGAATACTGGCGATCGGTGGAGGCGTTCTTCGGTAGACCAAGGGGCGCCTTCGCGGCCGCCGTTCCCCAGGGCTGGACCCAAGGCACACGGCCGGCCTCCAACTCGGCGATGATCTTGTCGGTGATTTCGGCATAGAGATTGGTCCGGTCGCTACGGGCACCGGATTTGCGGTTCTGTCTGGACATCGCGGGTCTCCGCGACGGGCGCCGGAGGCCTCTCCTCCGATCCTCATCCCGTCACGGCAAACCCGTCCGCACTCTCACTCTGAAAAGGGGGCGTTGCCGGGGAATCCCCGCTTGAAGGGGTCGGCCGAGACTACGGGCTCGGCCGCAGGGGAAGGCTTTCCCCTTGTAAGATTTTCATCAGAAGATCAAATGCGTACAATCGGAATTGCGAGGCTACGGAATCGCCGTCGCAATCCGCTCGCCCGAAGTTGGCGGGTGCTTCCAGTTGGTCCGTGGTTCATTGTCATGTGCCGGTGTCTGTCCAGATCTGCCGGATTTCTGGGCACAGACAAGAATGACTACTTGTATCAACAGAACGGCCGCTTTGCTCCTTTCGGGCGGACGGCGGTGCACCAGCGGATAGGGCAAAATGAACTTGATTGATCATCGGAGACGCGTCGACCGCCTTCTGCGGGGAGAGCGCAACGTTACGGACCTTGACCGGTTGTTCTCAGATCTGCGTTCAATCGCATCCGATCGGGCGATCATTCGGGAAATCGGGGATTTCTCGGCACATCGCAGCGAACGCGATAAGGGCATCGTCATGAAGCGCGCTGCGGAGATGCAACTCAGCCCCCAAGCGTGGTTCAGGCAGATAAATGGCCAAGTACCTACCCTCGATGAGGCGAAGAAGGTCGCCGAGGTAAATCTGAAGATTGCACCGGATCAACGGATAATGGATGCGCTTGGCATGACCCGGCAACAGGCACGGTCCCATTTTGGAAAAGCCTCAAAAAAACTCGCCCAGGGCAAAATGCCAAGAGGAAGACAGGAAGCTGCCTTCAATTGGTTGGCGGGCTCTTTCGTATGGGAGACGGCGTTCAATGATGACGAACTGATAGATGACTTTGCCGACGTGCTGATTGAAGCCGGGGCATTGGATAGAGTGAACCGTGAGAGGTTCATTCTATGCAAGTCTTTCGTGGCGCTTTACGCGCTGAGCGTCATGCATATGTCTCGTCTGCTTTTACCCGACGGAAGTCTGGCGCCTCTCCGCCTGATGGTTAGGCAGGAGACAGGCACCCTGAGGATCAAGGCAAACATACCGGTGGCCGACATTGGCAAGCCCGTGACTTGTGCGGTCAGTGTGTTCGAAACGAGCTTGGATGCAAATATGCACAGCGAAGTTCAGCCAGAGGTTGGGGACTATGGATCAGAGATGCCGATCGAAATCGGCCGAAATGGCAAGATCCAGGAATTGGTCTAAGGCTGAAGGGGTCGGGGGCCGATGCAGGGATTGGCGACCGTGCGTGACGATCGCTCGGCATGTGCATGGCGCGGCCGCCCAGCGGATATTGACTGAGCGGCGCGAAAGGGTCCCTCGCCGGAAATCGGACGTACGTCCAGCAACCGAGCGCTTGGCAGTTGCCGTCGCGGTGGGAAGAGCGGCTGTCGATATATTTGGGGGGTGATCGTGGCGCATACTACTAGACATAGTGAAAATTGACTTGGCACTCGGCTGCATAGAGTGCTAAATGTTAAGAACATAAGCTGAACATAGAGGCCGCCATGACGCCGAATGCCAGATTTGCCGAGTTCATCACGGACATCACCCCGAGTGAGACAACCGTGTCGAACTGTAAGAGCGCTCACACCTCGGTGCGGACGGCGCTGCTCAAGGATGACAAGTTCAAAGAAAGGGTGAAGCGGATCTTTTTGGGGGGCTCGTACAAGCGTTACACCGCCATTCGGCCACGAACAAAGAACGGCTCGACCGAGCGACCTGATGTGGACCTCTATGCCGTCGTAGACGGCACTCCATGGGATTCTGATCCGGCAGAGCTCATGGACGAATTGTATGCCGCATTGAATCGGGCTCGCGATGAGCTCGGTATCACTTCGATCAAGCGGAACAGATGCTCGATCGCTCTATCGATGAACAAGGCAGACCTTGACGTCTCGATTCTGCTTGATCGGCAGGACGATAACCTTTTTCGGATCGGTAATCGCGATACCGGGGAATGGTACAAGACGGACCCGGTAGAGCACACGGATTGGTCCGCAGCGCAAAACGAACGTTGCTCGGGTCGGTTTAATCCGATGACGCGCATGGTGAAGTGGGCGCGTCGCCAGAACAAGACCGTGTCCCGGCACCCAAAGAGTTTTGCACTCGAAACTCTCATCGCGCCGCACATCAGTGAGACCGAGACAAACTACGGCCAGCTCTTTCATGATTGGTGTCAGTCATTTCTTGACGCCTATGCCAACGATCGGATGCTCGGGACATGTCCGTTTCTCGAAGATCCAGCTGTGCCGGGAGGCGACATACTTGCCGGAGTGACGAACGAAGAGTTTTGCGCTTACTACGACAAGATCGAAAAACACCGTGACGATGCCGCCAAAGCGCTGGCCGCAGAAGATCAGGACAAGGCAACGGACTATTGGCGCCGGATCTTCGGCGACCGGTTTCCCAAACCGAAAGTATCCGGGCTATCCACGAAAAGCGCTGCTGCCGCGATGTCTCCCTTGAGCTTCACCGGTGCGCAGGCAGCGCCGTCAGCACGACCTGCGAAATTCGCTTAGGCTCATGTGGTGGCTGACCGACCAGGCGCGATTGCGAATTGAACGTGAAGCCATTGAAGCGCTTGACGCGGATTGGTTTCAAAACCCGGTTTGGTCCGTGGATGAGCAATTGCGATTGACGATTTGCTTCGAAATCGTGATCGCGCGCGGGAATTATCCACTCCGGTTAACCTATCACAATACATTCCCCGCATCGCCACCGAGCATTGTCCCTGCCGACGGCGACGCCCGGCTTTCCGGTCATCAATACGGTGCCGGTGGAGATCTCTGCCTCGAAATCCGCAACGACAATTGGACGCCGGACGTAACCGGCGCAATGATGATCGAAAGCGCAAGGCGGCTCCTTGAAACCGAGGCGCCGGATGACGACGGAGCTGCGGTCCACGCGCCGTCAGCGCATGATTTCCCGGCAACAATGGCTTTGCGGTCCGAGCTGACACGATTCTATGTTGGCCCATTGGCGCGCCTTTTTTTGGCGGATGACAACATTGATGGACTGCCGCTGGAGATCGGCATCGACTCCTACAGCGGCCGGACATTCATGGCGCATATTCTTTCGATATGCGGCGAGGCGAACGGCGGAAAACAGAGCCTTGCGCCCGATGCGCTTCGAAAGACCTGTGTTGTTAAGGAGGGTGTTGTCTTCACCACGGACACACCGACATCGGTGTTGAAGAAGATCAACACGTTCAGGGAACTGGTCGATCTGCTCGGTGATCGGCTCTCCATGGCGGAAGATGTGCATTGGGCGGTCGTGCTTCGCGGGTCGGAGGGTGGGCTTACGTTGCTCTGCCATTTTGCGAATGATGATGACCTAATGACGTTTACAACCGTCCTTGCCCCATTTGACGGAGATCGATCGGGCCTCGCATCAGCGGATATTGGGAAGAAGAGGGTCGGGATTGTCGGGCTCGGGTCACTCGGCTCGAAGATTGCTGTCTCACTTGCAAGGTCAGGCGTTCGCCAGTTTGAGCTGGTCGATGGCGACATATTGCACATCGGCAATCTGCAACGCCATGATGGGGATTGGCGGGACGTAGGACGTCACAAGGTAGAGCTGACGGCGCATCGGCTGCGCCTCATTCGTCGCGACATTGAGGTCGATGTTTGGCGAAGTGCGATTGGCGCGCAGGTTTCGTCACAGGAAGCCGCGAATGTTAACCAGGCGCTCGCTTCCTGTGACGTCATTATCGATGCCACCGCCAATCCAGACGTATTCAATCATTTGGCCAGCCTGAGTCTGCGCCACAATCGTTCTTTGCTCTGGGGAGCTGTTTATGCTGGCGGTGTCGGCGGTGAAATGGCGAGGGCGAGGGTCAACAAGGATCCTTCGCCTTATGACATCCGTACAGTGATCAACCAGTATTACGAGATCAGCGATGAGACGCCGCCGGTTGCGACAGGGCGTGGCTATGATGGTTCCATCGGCGACGCCGCACCAATGCAGGCAACGGATGCCGATGTATCAGCGTTCGCTGCTCATATTTGCGCCTTTGCGCTCGATACGCTGAGCGATACCGAGCCATCGAGTTACGATGCGCATGCCTATCTCGTGGGGTTAAAGCGGGGTTGGCTGTTCGACGGCCCGTTTGATGCGCGCCCCATCATCGTAGATGCTCCAGTCCGAAGCACATTGTCCCCGGGTTCCGAGGCCGCAGTAGAATCGGACTTCATCAAATCCTTATTTCAGGGTGCAAGCGGTGAAACTGCGGATTCCGAAAACCATGATTGAACGCTGGGCTTCCGATCTCAAGAAGGCGGGGCGCAAGGAAATAGGCGGCGTGCTCTTTGGCGAGCAGGTTTCGGAAGGGGACTTCCGCATCGCTGAAGCAACGCGCCAGCGCTTCTTCGGTGGGACAGCGGCGACGTTCAATCGTCGCGGTGGAACCGCACGCAGGGAGATCCTGGCGCTGCACAGGAAATTCGGCGGCAATCCGGAACGGTTCAACTACCTGGGCGAATGGCACTCCCATCCGAATGTACCGGCTCTGCCGAGCCAACAGGACGAGACCACCATGTATCAACTCCTCGCTGATCAGGGCGAGGCGGTTAATTTCCTTGTGTTGATCATCGTGAAGCTTGGCGGAGATGCTCGGTTTCACATCGGCGCTACGACCTATCTTGCTTCGGGACATAAGCTGAATTGTGAGATTGTGATTGAAGATGCCGAGGGTAACGCCTCGGGAAGCGGCGAGGAGGATGATAGATGAGTGAATGGTCGCTGAAGGATGTGCTTTCGGGCTTGCACGACGATATTCAAAATCGTCTTGAAACAATTCGCAAAGCAATGCCGCACCCAGTGTCCAAGGGAGACGCAAGCGAACGGGTTTGGAATGAGCTTTTCAATACCTATCTTCCGGCGCGCTACAAATCGGACAAGGCGCATGTCGTGGACAGCGAAGGCACAATCAGTCAGCAGATTGATGTTGTCATATATGATCGCCAATACTCGCCATTCATTTTTCACTACGAGGGCGAAGTCATAGTTCCTGCGGAAAGCATCTATGCGGTTTTCGAGGCGAAGCAATCGGCCAATCTGAAACATGTCCAGTACGCCCAGGAAAAGGTTCGGAGCGTGCGAGCGCTTCATCGAACGAGTTTGCCGATACCGCACGCAGGAGGCACGTATCCCGCGAAGCCGCTCATCCCGATCTATGGTGGACTGCTGACCTTTGAAAGCGATTGGAAGCCTGGACTCGGAGATAGTTTCATTGACGCGTTGAAGAAGGATCAGGGAGAGGGGAAAATCGACTTCGGTTGCGTAGCCGGGCACGGCTATTTCCACACGGACGAAGATCCGACGGAGTATGTCATGCATACTGGCGGCAAACCCGCCACTGCCTTTCTTTTTAGGCTGATTTCCCAGCTTCAATTCAGCGGCACCGTTCCGATGATCGATATTCAGGCCTATAGCGAGTGGTTGGCGGAATAACTTCGCATCATACGGACATCTTCAATCTGCTACCGGCGATCGGTAGAGGCGTTGTTCGAAGGCCAAGGGGTGCCTTCGCCATCGACGTCCCCCAGGGCTGAGCGCAGGGCACACTGCAGTCCTCAAGGTCGGCGATGATCCTGTCGGCGATTTCGGAATAGAAATTGGTCCCGTCGCGCCGGGCGCCGGATTTGCTGTTGTGTCTGGACGTCGCGGGTCTCCGCGCCGGGGCCTCTCCTCCGTCCTCATCCCGTCACGGCATACCCATCCGCACTCTCCATCTCAAAGGGGCGTTGCGGTGGGATTCCCCGCTCGAAGGGCTCAACCGAGAGTACTGCCTCGGCCGCAGGGCAAGGCTTTGCCCTCCAGAATCCATGGTGATCTGGTCTGAAGCGGAAGACAGAGGCAGCCCGAAGGTCGCTACGGTCATCTAGGATACCTTCTCCCGAAGCCAGGACGACAGTCCTGCATCCAAGACCATCCGGGCGAGCTTCTGCGGGCCCAGAAGAATGACGTCTGTCTGCCGATCTCCCTCGGGCAGATCGCCTGTGTGCCAGACAAAGAACATGCGGTCGTAGGCATCGGCCTGCGCCAGCCGGTCCACATAGTCGTTCAGAGCCGCCGGCGTCGCCTGAGACTTGATTTGGACGAACGCCCGTTCGGTGGTGCTTGGCAAGACGAGCTCCAGATCGATCGTCTTTTGTGTGCGTCCGACCTGGCTCACGCGGCGCCAGCCACTGGTTGAGAACACGAGATCCACGAGGAGTTCGAAATCCTGCCAGGTCAGCAATCGCATGAGATCGACGATCGCCGTCACCAGGGCACGCTCCGCCTCCTCGGCGGCCGCGACCTCGGGCGAGAGCTGGTCGCCTAGTTTTCGCAACAGATAGTCGGCGGCCTGAACGTCGCATATGGTGCCGCGGAACATCTGCACCTTCAACAACCGGCCCGAAAGCCGGTCGGCGGACAGCCGCGCGCCGCCGATGCTGGTGTTGCGCCAACCATCCAAAGTCGCGCGGCGGTGGCTGCGATCTTCCAGAATCTCGACCGGCCCCGTGGGGCGTGCCCAATAAAGGAGGCCGCCGACGAAGGTGATGAAGATCGATTGTTCATCGGATTCATAATAGGCACGAATCTGGTTCACGTCCCTCGTCGCGGCGCCTGCATCCCCGCGGACGACCTTCATGGCCTCCCAGACGGCCTGCCAATCGCCACGCACACAAAGGTCATGGGGCGCTTCGCGATATCCGAAGCGAAGCACACCGTCTCGCAGGCTCTCGGCCTCCCAATCGCCGCCGCGACCGAGCTTGATGTAGCACAGGCGTGACGCTGTCACGACGGAAGGCTCAACGTTCATCGCGGTGAGGCCTTATCGCTTCGCTGTTTCCCATCACGCGCGGCGCAGCATCCGTTCGGTCCGGACGCGTTGATAGCCGTGCAAATGAATCTGCTGGCGGAGTTGCTTGATGTCGCTGATGCCGAAAGCGACGGCTGCCCTTAGCGGGCTGGCGAAGGTCGCGTAGAAGATCCAGCGCGAGCCGGTGGGAAGCGTTGGATTTTGCCGTCGGTCGGTGATGACAACGTCTCTTGGATCGCTGCTGTTGCGGAAGGCGTGGAAAGTGATCCAGTCGGGCCGGCGGTAGCGCGCCGCCTTGCTGAAAGGCACGGACTGGACCTTCACGTCTGTCTGGTCGAGCACCCAGTCGCGCTGTTCCAGAATCTGCCGCACCATGTGGCCGACCATCTGTTTGACGCGATCGGCGAGGACGTCCTCGCGGAACTCGGCGAGAAGCTGTTCTTCGATGCCTTCGACGGCGGGCTTGCTCAGCTCCGAGGCCGTTTCGAGGCGGGCGACATTGTCGTCCCGCGTTAGGAAGGCCCATATGCGCTGGCCCAGCTCGGAGTCGTAGAGCGAGGCAAATTTCTCGGGGCGGTAGGTGAACATAAGCGTCCCTCCTTTACCGGGCAAATATGGACGGTTATAAGCTGATGTCAATGATCAGTGAAGATCATTCGTCGGCAGGAAAACAAGCGTCATGCAGGTATCGGATGCTGAAGCGAGGGAGCTGATTGAAAGTCAGTTGGCCGCACACGGCAACGGCCTGCTCTCCGTTCTCGCCAAATATCGGTGCGATGATGCGATAGCCGCGTGGCATGAGACGTTTCGAGCCGTGGAGGAGTTCATCAACGTTCCGACATTCGGGATTGTCGACGATCATCTCCGAGATCGGTTATGTGCGGTACGTTTGGACGATGCCTTTGTCGCGAACCCGGGACCGACCTGGCTGGCCGTTCGCGAGGCGCTCGCGCCGCATCTCGAGCCATCAGTCATCTCTCGCTTCACGCGGGTCATGCTCTACGCTGGCGCCATGGGTAAGGCTTTTGCTGAGCACGGCTACGATGCTCGCAGCGCAAGTATCACACTCGACACGATCGGCGGCGCCGTCGATTATTTCCAGTCGCGACGACGACACTTCGTCTCGCTGCTTTACACCATGCCTTATGCATGTTCCGGCTCTCTCGTTCTCGAGCCGTACGACGCTCTGACCGTTCTCATGCCGCAGGTCGAGCATAGCTGCATCGCAATCACCGGCTTCCATCAAAAGCTTGCGCTGCTCGAGGCCCTGCCGGAATTCAGTCTGGAGATCGACGACGTCGGCGTCATGGCGAGCCACGGCTTCGAAGCCCTGGACGACTATTTTCTCGAACCGGAACGCGCATCGATCCATGTGATGGCTGAGCTGCGGGGTGACCAGTTCACGATGCCCGCCATGGAGCCGCAGGATCGAAAGAAGATTTTCTCAGCCGCCGAGCTGCGGAACGCCGTGAAGCTGATTGGCGCGGTTTACGAGGCATTCGGCCTGAAGGACTCCGATTTTTCCGCCATGGGCCTGCTGATAGTCGCCTTCGCGCGCCATTGCCGCGACGACTATTACATCGAGATCGGAAAGGAGAAGTTTCGCTCGATGCTGCGCGCGCAGTCCGAGCTGGACCCTTCCGCACTTGAGGCACTTCTCGTCAACAAGCCTTCGGACTATGCGACGAACACCAATGCCTATCAGCCCTTTTTGGATCTTGGGGATAGGGTCGTCTCGAACGTCAATCTTCTGTCGCGCTTTCTCTATGCGTTCAAGAATGTTCACTTGGGCAGCCGACGGCGCTTTCAGATCCACGCGGGCTTCATCTTCGAGGACATGGTGAAACGCGATCTCAGGCGCATGGGCTTCTTCGTGACGGACATCAGGCGGATCAATCGGAAGGAATTCGATGTCGTCGCCACACGCAGCGGCGTCATCTTCAACGTTCAGTGCAAAAACAACTGGATCGATCTTTCGAAGATCGAGGCTGATCGCGCACTTTACGTTCGATATAACCGGTTGCTGACAAACTACTATGCGCGCGCACTCAAGAAGGAACGTGGTCGCGAACATTTGCTAAAGCAGAAACTGGGTGTGGATGAGGTCTTGCATTATGTGGTCAGCCGCTTTCCGGTGATCGGCGCCGACCCCGCGGTGATCAACTACAATCAGATAGATCGGCTTCGTTTTGCCGGCCAGGCAAGCGTATGACGAACCCAGCCGATATCCGCGATTTGCTCTTACGGTTCACCGGCCCGGATTTGACACAGACGCTTGCGCGGATCGAGAGCGGCGTTCGCGGCGCTGCGGCGGAGGATTGCGCAGATTTTCTCGAGAGCGCCGGCGTGGGTCGGGAGGCGTTGGCCGCGGCTGCTGAAATGAAGCGTCTCGCAGGGCAGATCAATGTGACGATCCATGCGCTCGGTATCCTGTTATGCCTTCCGCACATCCTGGAACAAGACGAGCGTGTCGAATATGTGTCGCTCGGCGCCGGCAATACGGGGCGCGAGTTCGATCTGGAGACCAACCTGCGGGTCGCCGAGTTCAAATTCATACGATGGCGGGGCGGCGCGGAATCGATCCGCCAGAATTCGGTGTTCAAGGATTATCTGTTGCTCGCCGAGCATCCAACGACGAAGCGAAAATATCTCTATCTGCTTGGCACTGAGCATGCCCTCAAATTCCTGCGGGGCGGCCGCGCCCTGTCGAGCGTGCTGAGCCGGAATGACAAGCTGCAGAAGATGTTCGCGGATCGCTTTGGCGGGGCGTTTCTGACGGTTGAGCACCTTGCAGTAAACTGTGTCTACCAACTGGCCGCGCGGTTTCCTTACCGAGAATGTTCTTTCTTTGTTCACTATTTTTTGCTAACTTGCCATCTCAAGTGACTTCAGGCAAAGTGGCATTGCGCCGCGGAATGCCGCGGATCGCCGCGGAGGTTCCAAGTGGGCAAGGATGGTAAGGACGCCGAGCGCGTTACCACGACTTTGACCAGAGCGCAGAAGGCCGAGCTTGATCGCCTTGCCAAGACGCAGGGGGTGAAGGTCGCCTGGCTCGTCCGTCGCGCGGTCGAGCGTTATTTGGAAGAAGCCGCTGGGGGGCCAATGCTCCCGCTCGAGCTGGAAAGGGGCGAGGATGGAAAGCGCTGAACTCTTCGCCGGATGCGGCGGACTTGCTTTGGGAATGTCCCAAGCTGGTTTCAAGCATCGCCACATGGCTGAATTCGACCGGGACGCGGTGGCGACTGTTCTGCACAACAAGGCTAATGGCGTTGAGCATGTCCATGCGTGGCCGATGAATCTCCAGGACGTTCGGGAAATCGACTGGAGCGCGTTTGGCGCTCTGGACGCGGTATCGGGCGGTCCACCTTGTCAGCCCTTCGGGATTGGCGGAAAGAAGCTGGGTCAGGCGGATGGCCGTGACATGTGGCCGGAGGCGATTCGCGCGGTGCGGGAAGCGCAGCCGCGATCCTTCCTTTTCGAGAACGTGCGAAATATTTCCGGGCCGCGTTTCCGGCCTTATCTCGATTGGATACTCGCGCATCTCGAGCGACCCTCGATACAGCGTAAGGCCAACGAGACGCACGATGAGCATCGCGAGCGTTTGCTCGCGTCACGAGCGAAGCCGGAATATCGGGTGGTGTGGCAGCTTGTGAACGCGGCGGACTTCGGCGCGCCGCAAATCCGGCATCGCGTGCTCATTTTTGGTATTCGCGCCGACATGGGTGTGGATCCGCAGCCAATGATTCCGTCCCACTCCCGCGACAAATTGCTCTGGGATCAATATGTGACGGGAGAGTACTGGGCGCGTCACGGCCTTAAGGTCCGAGCCGAGCCGCAACTGCGGCAGGACCAGACGAGGGTGGCGGCCTTGAGGCGCGAGGCCCAGGATCCCAAGGGGCTGCCCTGGGTGACGGTTCGCGACGCCCTTGCCGACCTAGGTGATCCGAATGGTGTTGGAAACCATGTGTTTCAGCCAGGAGCGAAGGTTTATCCCGGACATACAGGGAGCCCACTGGATCTGCCGGCGAAGGCATTGAAGGCTGGCGACCATGGCGTGCCCGGCGGTGAGAACATGATGGTTCGTGATGACGGCTCGGTTCGCTACTTCACCACTCGTGAGGCGGCGCGTCTGGTCGGCTTGCCGGATGATTATGAGTTTCCGCGCTCTTGGACGGAGAGCATGCGTCAACTCGGAAACGCGGTACCGGCGCAGCTTGGAGCGGCGGCTGGAAGATGGCTTTCCGGGATGATCAACAAGCAACGGCCGGGCACATTGGATTCAAATCGGAAGGCGGCATAGTATTGCCGATGTAAACAGCCGGGGGCGAATCGCGACCGAGAGACCTCGTATCGGCAAACCGGGAGGTCTAATTTATGGCGCGTTCGCCGGATCGGACAGCGATCAATGAGCTGGAGAAGGCACTGGAGGCGGTGCTAGCCGCCGCCGGGGATAGTCCTCCTCCGGCTGTTGTTCGGCGTATTCGCGACGGGCTCGCCGCGCACGCGGAGGCCGTCGAGGCGGCGCGCTCATCCACCGATCCAATCCGAATGCCGCGCGCGACATTTGATCCCGCGGACCCGAAGGCGATAGGCCGGATGGTCTCGATAGCGCTTCTGGCTCAGCCGTTGATCGCGCTCGAGGAAATCCAACCCGCTTATGGTTCGGGGGTCTACGCGATCTACTATCGCGGCGAGCATCCGCTCTACGCCAGCATCTCGGGATCCGAGACACCCATTTATGTGGGAAAGGCAGACCCAGCCAATCATGACGCGAGCACCGCGCGGGAGCAGGGCGCCAAGCTGACGGCGCGGCTCCTGGAGCATGCGGGCACTATCGGAACCGCGGAGGCCTACGCCGATCAATTGCCGGCGCATTTGTCGCCGATTTATCTGCGTGATTTCGTTTGCAGGAGGCTGGTCTGCGCGACGAACGCTCAACTGGTCGCCGAAAAGCATCTCATTCGAACATTCTGGCCAATATGGAACTCCGAGACCAAGGCCTGCTGGGGCATGAGTAAGCATGGTGACGCTGCCAAGACCAGGGCGAACAAACGCTCGCCCTGGGATGTCGTGCATCCCGGCCGCGCCTGGGCACTTGATGAGCTTCTGGAGGACTCGCTGACACCGGAGCAAATCGGACAGCGAATAACGGAAACCCTGGAAAGGGTGCCGGTTCGCCGGAGTCATGCCGCGTTGCTGGAGGAAATGCTGCAGGGCTTCCGACAGGAGGACGCGGCGGTTGAAACTAATACTCCCCCGGTTGGTGACGACGTGGAGGGACCTCAACCGGATGAGGCTGGTGGTGCTGACGACGAGTGAAACGCAGGATGCGCGCAGCGCCCAGATGGCCCGCATTCGGGCGCGTGACACGAAGCCAGAGTTGCGGGTACGCCGCGCGCTGCACTCCGCCGGGCTGAGATATAGGCTGCACGCGAAGGGGCTTCCGGGCAAACCGGATATCGTTTTCCCACGTGCCCGCGTCGCCGTGTTTGTTCACGGTTGCTTTTGGCATCAGCATCCGGATCCGGCGTGCAAGCTCGCGCGCATGCCGAAGTCGAGACTGGAATTCTGGCGGCCCAAGCTGGAGGGGAATCGCGCGCGCGACGAAAGGGTTCGGGCGGAGCTGGAGGAACAGGGCTGGGCGGTGATCGAGGTTTGGGAGTGTCAGACCAAGTCAGGTCAATTGGGACAGCTCGCCGACAAGGTGCGGGATATCGTCAGGGCGCGATTGGCGAAAGGCAAGGACAGGTGAGGAAATGAACCAGGACTTTGATCTCACGCCGGACCCACGGGTCCTACAGATGTTGGGCGAGATCAACCTTCACCAATGGCGTTGTCTGGCGGAGCTTATCGACAATTCCATTGATGGATTTCTGCATGCCGCCCGGTCGGGATCCCCGGTTGATGCTCCGGAGATTGGCGTGAGCCTTCCGACGGCTGATAACGAGGACGCCCGGGTTGCCGTCAAGGACAACGGGCCGGGAATGTCGTTCGAGCTTCTTGAGAACGCGGTGAAGGCCGGCTGGTCGGGAAACAGTCCGCTTTCAAGTCTCGGTCTGTTCGGCATGGGCTTCAATATCGCGACCGCTCGCCTTGGGCTTGTGACCGAGGTTTGGACCAGCCGGGCGGGTGACCCAGAGGAGGTGGGTGTCCGGATCGATCTGAACGATCTGCGCGCCACAGGAAATTTCAAGGTTCCCAGGCAAACCCGAGCCAAACCGGATCACAATGCCCATGGCACCACCATTGTGATCACCGGGCTTAAGCCGGATCAACGAGCCTATCTGGCGAGAAGCAACAACCAGAAGACCATCCGTAAGCATCTTTCGCGGGCCTATTCCTCCTTGCTCGGCAAGTCCGAGGCCGGAAAGATCCGGTTGATGGTTGGCGGCACCCGGCTGTCGCCGCGCCGGCATTGCGTGTGGAACGAGGAACGAACCGTCTCATATCCAGATGGAACGGTCGCGCGCGCCGTCGAGATGATCGACGTCAAGTTGGCGCCACGGCGATATTGCACTCATTGCATGCGCACCCTGGCGCCGAGCGAGGACAAATGCCCCACAGGGAGCCCGAGTTGCCAGATCGTCGAAACGGAAAGGCGGATTCACGGCTGGATTGGCTTGCAGCGGTATCTGCACAACACCGAGTTCGGGATCGACTTCATCCGGAATGGCCGAAAGATCGAGATCTCGAACAAGGATCTCTTCTCCTGGAGTGACGGTGAGACATCGGAGGTCGAGTACCCCACGGACGATCAGCGGAACCGAGGCCGTTTCGTCGGCGAGATTCATATCGATCATTGTCGTGTCAGTTACACGAAGGACAGATTCGAGCGCGATGATCCGGCATGGAATGAGATGGTGCGCATCGTGCGCGGCGATGGGCCGCTTCGTCCGATCGTGGCCAAGCAGCGTGGATACGCGGGCAACGACAGCCCGCTGTACCGGCTATATCAGGCCTTCCGGCGCTCCAGTCCGCAGGGAAAAAACGGATTGTGGTCGCGCGTGCTCGTTGTCCGTGACAACGATCGAGCGCAGCAGATGGCGGAGCTCTTCGAGGCCGATGACCCGGACTATCTGACGGATGAGCGCTGGTGGCAGCTTGTCCAGGAGCAGGATAAGGAGGTTTTGGGGGACACGCCGGGCGATGCCGGCGATACGCCTCTTCCGGCGGGCTTTGTCGACGACGACGCGACGCCGGCGGATGGGGAGGGCACCCCGCCTGAGAGTGAGCCTGAGCCGGAGCCTCCAGCACCACCACCTCCGCCCGTTCGACATCAGTTGTATGAGCTCTCAAGGAAATACGTTCATCCGACTTTCCGGGTCGAATACGACGTCCAGGCATATGCGGTGGAGCCGGATGATCCAGACTTACCGAGCGGTCTTCCGTGGGTGCTGAAGCTCGATGATGTCGCCACGAGAACCTATGGTTTCCTCGTTGACGCTGCGCACGACGTGTTTCGGTCAACCACAATGACGCCGCTTGATGGTCTCTTGACGGAACTCACGCATCGCACGGTCGAGTTTCTCAGGGGGCAATCGCAGGACCCGTCTTTCGCGGGAGTCCTCGCTGATTTCAGACGGCAATACTGTGTCGATACAAGGCTGGATCCCCAGGAAATAATCGCCCTAGCGACCTCGGTGCTTGGCGACATCGCGCGGGCCATTCCCACAATGGCGGAGGTGTCCGGCGAGGAGCTCTATGAAGAGCTGGAGGATGGCGAGAAGGAGACCATCGCCCGGCGCATGGCGAATAGGGATGTGCCCGACCACAAGCCGGTCATCAAGGAGGGGCGGTTCTGGGAATACGCGGACCTTGAGTCCCTGCGAAAGCTGTTTAACCGTCGCCCTGAGATGTTTCTCGATGGTCGATTCTGGAACGATGGATATTCGGCCATGGATTTCGGCAATGATGGGGTGACGGAGCAGGCGCGTCGCGGTGTTCTGGCACGCTACGACGCCTATTTCGGTGACGCCATTTGGTTGGCGAACCAGTCCCCGTCGGATGTCGACCGGGCGAGCCGTGATGTCGTGATCCGCGCCACCTGCTCCGTGCGACTGCTGAAATCCGATACGGCGGATTGAGGGATGGAACCTTTCCTCGACGCATCGCGATTGCTCAAGGGTCCATGGCAGGCCTTTGAAAGGGACGTGGCGAGGCTTTTGGTATGTAATGGATTTGACGATGTTCGCCTGGTCGCGGGCAGCGGCGATCATGGTGCCGATGTCTTGGGCGTCAAGGGTGGTGAGCTATGGGTCATTCAGTGCAAATTCACCACGAGCGGATATCCGGCGGCGAGCGCGGTCAACGAGGTTGGCGAGGCGGCGCGCTTCTACAAGGCCGATCGAATTTACGTGGCATCGAGCCGAAGGGCCGGTCCCGCGACGTATGAGGCCATCAAGCGTTGGCAGGCCCTTGGCATTGAAATCGGTGTTCTGGAGCCAGCCGCGCTACTCGAACTCGCGCGGAAAAGCCCCGAGTATTCGCGGCATCGGCGTGAGCTGCGTGACTACCAGGACGACGCCGTTGAGAAGTTTGTGGCCAGCCTTCGTGAAACGGGACGCGGACAGGTGGTGCTCGCCACTGGCCTGGGCAAGACCGTGGTTCTGGCGGAGAGCGTCGCGCAATTGTATCGGGACGCGGCCATCCCGGGCGGGCGGGTGCTTGTGCTCGCGGGCACGCGCGAGCTGGTGGATCAGCTTCAGTTCGCGTTTTGGGATCAGTTGCCCAAATGGGTCACCACGCACCGATTGATGGGTGGGGAGGCGCCGAGCTTTTGGGATGGTATCACGTTCGCTACCGTCCAAAGCGCTGTATCGCGTCTTGAGGAACTGCCCGAGTTTGGCCTGGTGCTCATCGATGAGGCGCACCATGTCGGCTCCGAAACCTTCCGCCGTGTCACGGAGCATCTATCCGATTCAATGATTGGGGGGGTCACCGCGACGCCGTGGCGCGGTGATGGCTATGACATTGACGAGTTGCTCGGACCACCCGTCATAAGGATAGGGATCGCCGAGGGGTTGAGGCGCGGTTTCCTGTGTGAGGCCGATTATCGGTTGTTGGCGGACAACATCGACTGGTCCGTTGTTCGGGCGCAGTCGCGCAACAGATACTCGATCAGCCAGCTCAATCGGCTCCTGCTCTTGCCGACCAGGGATGAGGAGGCGGCGCGTGCCGTGCGCGAAACCTTCGACAAGGAGCAGCGCCGCTCGGCGATTGTGTTCTGCTCGTCGATAAATCACGCGAACAGCTTCGCCGCCACGCTCAAGCTTTTCGGGTTCAAGGCCGAGGCGATCACCGGAGAGATGTCGCCACGAGAACGCGATCGTGTCATGGCCGCTTTCCGGAAGGGCAGCCTGGACGTCGTCACCACCCGTGATCTGTTCAACGAGGGCGTCGATGTTCCGGATGTGGACATGATCGTGTTCATGCGCGTGACCCATAGTCGGCGGATATTTGTGCAACAATTGGGCCGTGGCCTGCGCATCAGCCCCAACAAGAAGAAGGTGGTTGTTCTCGATTTCGTCAGCGATCTTCGGCGGATCGCCGAGGTCGTGGAATTGGAGAAGGCGGCGAGAGGGGACCTGGAGCGCCTGCGTCTGCCCGGAATGATCCAATTCAGGGACGAGGGCGCCGGCAGTTTCATGCTGGATTGGATGCGTGATCAGGCCGATCTCTTCATGCGGGAGGGGGATCCAACGCTTGAATTGCCCGCCTTTGATTTTCCCAAGCCCCACAACCGGGGAACGGTCCAATGATCATCCCGGAGAATATTCGCGACGGCATTCGTGACAGGCTCTGGGAAACGGCCGACCAACTTGGCTGGTCGTCAATGGGGGATTCCGAACGATCGAAATATTATGAGCTATGGACCCGTGACCAGACGATAGGCGGTCAACTCGCGCACTACATGGATCCACGCAAGGTGCGGGTTTACATAAAGGACTCGCTACTTAAGCCCTATGAGCGCGCCCGCCTTCTGGAAAACGAGGAGGCGATATGGCGGCTGCTTGGCATGTCGGCGCCAACGGCCTTCTCGGAAACCTATATAAAGCCACACGGCCGCCGTCTGGAGGATGGAAGGGTGGTCTGCTGGGGCAAGAGCCGCGACTGGAAACTGATACTGATGGCCGTGTTCGAGCGCGGCCAGGCCCGGCGGGATTCCTCGGCCTTCGGCGTCGTTCTGCTTGAGACCGGACCGACAGCCGAGAAAGACAAACGCTCTCTTGTCATGAGCGCGGCGACGCGCTTGGGCATAGAGAAGCTGGTATGGCTGGAGTAGTCGACGTGCGGGAGAAATATCAAGGCTGGTACCTTAAATCAGCGTCGGAGGTCGCGGCGCTTTGGGACAACGCGATCTTCGTCCCCGATGCCAACGTCCTCCTGCACTGTTTGCGGCATTCCGAGGTTGTCCGCGAGGAACTTCTCCGGCTCTTCGACGTCCTCAAGGAATCCCTTTGGATTCCATACCAGGTTGGATTGGAGTTTCATCGCAACCGTCTGGACGTCCAACTGGGTGCCCAGGACGCCTATGACGCGCTCGTCAAAGATCAAGAAGCGATCATTGAGAAGGCCCGTGACCGCCTTCGGCAATTGCGCGCGCACCCCACGATCAATGTCGCCAAGGAACTCGCGGCCTTGGACATGTTCCTTACGGATTTCAAGGCCCGGATGGAGGCGGCCCGAGAGGGCCACCCCAAGGATGAAATTGACGCTGTCATCGGGCGCCTAACCGCGCTTTTGGAAGGCCGTGTGGGCGACAAATGGAAGCCGGAGCAGTTCACCGCGATCAAGAAGGAGGGGGATGATCGCTACAACCGGAAAGTCCCGCCTGGTTACAAGGACGCGAAGAAGGATTCCGGTGATCTGGATAAGTTCGGTGATCTGATCATCTGGAAGGAGATGATGGCGAAGGCGAAGGCCGAGGGCCGTCCAGTCATATTCATTTCCGACGATGTGAAGGAGGACTGGTGGTGGATTCATAAGGGACGGAAACTTGGTCCGCGTCCGGAGCTTATCGAGGAGTTCAAGGCTGAGAGTGGGCAGGACTTTCACATATATGAATTCAGCCAGTTTCTTCGTTTCGCCGCTGAGCGGCATCCTGAGATCAAGGAAAATGTCGGCCAGGTTGAGGAGAGTCTGCTCGCTGATGAGGAAGCGAGGCGCAGACTGGATGAGCAGGCGCGTGGCGAGGCGGACCGCCTGCGCCAACTTGAGGACGAGCGTGATCAGATCGTGGGGGTCCTGTCGGGCGCGCCTGGAATACCCAGCGATGCAAAGGTCGCCGATCGATCGACGCTCCGAATTCGGCTGAGTGAGATCAATGACGAAATCGCGGCGTTGGCAGGTTTGGACGTGCGAAGCGAGACCGACGCCGATCAAGGTGATACAAATGCGTCATCTTGATAAGGCAAAGGCCAGGGCTTGTTAGAGCGGAAACGGAAGGTTGTATATGTCGTGGGCGCCGGTCTTTCGGCGGGGCTTGGATTTCCGACCATCGGGAACCTCCTTCCAGAATTGTGGGGCAGACTTGAGGAGGTCGGAATCGATGTTGAGATCGCCGACGTAATTCGATTTCATCACCCTGCTTTCAATGCTGATAGGCTTGAGACATACCCAACAATCGAACAGCTTCTGTCTGAGATGAAGGCGAACGCGGAGCTATTTTACTCCACGCGTCCAGCTGTAGGAAACTTTAGTAGCGAGCAGCTTGAGGACCGACGCGCGAATCTCTTGCAGGAGATGGCCATCTGGTTTCACGATTTGAAGAAGGCGGCGTTAAAACCGAAGCCAAAGTGGCTTCGTAGTTTGGTCACCGCGATGAGGGAAGAGGAAGCCTCGATCATCTCCTTTAATTGGGACCTCGTCCTGGACGAAATGCTCTTCGGATCTTCCCTCGACAAAGGTAGCTACGGCCTTGATCGCCGTAGGAAGGGACCACGTCTCATCAAGCCGCACGGATCCTTGAACTGGTACAGAAAAAGCGCTGCGGGACCCATCAGGGATGAAAAGAAGTTCAGTCTGGGCGGATCCGGCGATGCGGAAGTGTTCGGCTTTCGTCCGCTCCGCGCGGTGCGATCTTCAAAAGGACGACAATACATGCCGCTCATCGTGCCACCTGTGTATGCGAAGCAATTTGAGGGGCCTCTTTTTCAGAAGTTGTGGCAAGAGACTGTGCGGGTGCTAAGCACAGCCACCGATGTCCGATTTCTCGGTTTCTCTCTTGCTGAGGCGGACTTTCACGCGAGATTTGTCCTTCGGTGTGGCTTCTATAATCAAGAACACGGCGCGCTTAGAAACGATGGACGTCGCGACAGCGCGACTGGTCGAGCTAAAGTTGTCGTTGTTGATCAGTCGAGCGCGCCGTTGCCGAGAATTGAGGGGGCCGTTGGCTGGGAGTGCGATTTCAACGAAATGACGATTGCCGATTGGGTGACCGAAGGCGGTCTCGATCCGCATAGTCCCTAAATCTCCTCCTGAGACTTCTGGAGCTCTTGGAGTAGGATTGCTACCGACGCTCGAACCTCAGGCGAACGGAGCCTCGACCGACCGTCGTGAAGCGGTTTCGCGTCGTCTCGCCCAAGGGGTTGGGCAGTTCCAGTACGAACCATTTGTCCGGTGAGAACACATACGGGACGTAAAGTATGCGATAGCGAGAACGACTGTCCTTCGAGGCGCCACCTGCAATACGCAACTCATTGGCGGTGAGTTCAAACTCGCCACTGTCCTCCATGGATGACTTGACCTCGTAGAGCCATTCAGCCTGGGGCGTCATGACCCGAAAATCGTAGCCTGCCGCGTCGTTCCCCTCATCACCACCGAAGAAGCAGGTTCGGTTCTCAGAAACCCAGCAACCCTCATCGACATATTCACTGTGGCGGCGGCACAGGAACTGATAGGCGAGCCATTCGCTTGCCACGCCCATCGCCTGTCGTTGTGCGTCATTTAGCTGTCGTTCGCGTCTGCGCGTCTCACCACCTTTTCCACCACCGCCCGAACCGTCGCCGGACTGGTCCGGGTTATCGAACGTCGCGAGGCGGGTCCGCTGCCGGCTTCGCTCGAACCAAGTGTCGTCGTTCTCCATGAATCTTGTGGCCAATTCCTGAAGGCTTTCCGCGAATTTCGGATCGCTCGTGTCGAGTGAGGTTCCCGCGAACAAGATGCTCCGCCGCTCGATTTCCCTTTGCTGTCGTGCGCGCTCTCGACGCTTTTCTTCATCCTTAACGTCGTCCTTGGTGAGCCCGAGGGCATTAGCGTCGAGGGTCTTGGGCATGCCATCTGGCCAGCAGCCTGCGCGCCGGCAAAGTTCAGGGATAGCCTCGACACCAATCAACTCGAAATCGAGAAGTCCGCTATTCTCAAGATGCCGAACAACGGCCTGTGCCTCACCCTGCTGCCACGGTTCCGGTGGCGGCACGTCATTGCGCTGGCACCACACGCCGATAACCGGTGAAGCTTCCATCGCAAACTCACGAACAGCCTTGCGGTTCGCTTCCAGCACACGCTTGAATACCGGCAACTCGACCGCAACGTCGTCCCCCAGAGTGTCCGTTAGAAGACCGGAGACGTATGCCTCCACGGCTTGCATCTCCATCGTCTCCCGCGTCAAAATCCAGTCCGTGTCGAACGCCAGGAAGTCCAGGGTCTTTCGCTCTACGTAGGTCGTTAGGTCGCGGCCGGCGCGGAAGTCGTCAGAGTGATGACGCCTTAGCCGGTCGATAATTGCCGGCCGCATACGTCCGAGATAAGCATCGTACAATTGCCGCAGTTCCGCCTCGTTGGACAAAGGCGCTTCGCCCAGGTCCAACAGAACGCGGTTGAATCTCGCATAGTCCAGTTCCAACCTGCTGCGCAGTTCGGTGCGGTTTGCCGCATGCTCGCAGGCGTCGATCAGTTCATCGGACGCGTATTCCTCACCGGCCAGATGCCCCTCCAGCCATTTGCGCGCGTCGAACTGGTTGCTGGCACGATCGACGTCACTCAATAGCTGACGCGCAAGGTCGACGCCGCCATAATAGCCCACCACCGGTATCAGCAGGTGCAGGATGTGCTCCAGGTCCGTTCGCAGCGCGGCGCGAAGGTCCTGGACCGTCTGCACATCGCACTCAAGCGCGCTTGCCAGCGCGTCATCGGTTGGTGACTCCAATTTATCAGACGACCGATCGAACGCCAGCCGCAGCAGAAGCGGCTCGAGAGAGCGAAGCCTGCCGTCGATCAGGCGGGAAATGCCGCCCGACAGCGTGCGGGCAAGCGTGCGCCAGTTGATGACCGTATCATCGGTCAGGATGAGGGTGGGGAAGTCCTCATGCTCGAACGCGTACCAGCGCAGCTCTTCATTGGGCGATACCTCTTCGTCATCCACCACGAGTGCCATGGCCTCGCAATGCCGGACCCGCATCGCTCGCGCCCGCCTGTCAATTGTCGTGTTTTGGATGCCGCGCTCCAGTTGCTCGCCCCGGAGCTCATGCCCGATCACGATCACTTCCGGGAGCCATTCCAATCCGAGAGAGGTCAACAGCGGGTCACTCGCGCGCGGGGCGAAGGGCGCGCCGTCGACGAGCAGCTGCACGCCAATTCCATCGAGGCGTCGCGGGACAAAGGCACCTGTCTCCTCCAACAACGCGGCAACCCGCTCGGTCGATGTCGGGCCCACCTCCAGGACCGCTTGGCCGGCCGATGACAGGGCGCGCGCCTCGAACCTTTGCGCGTCCTCGGTAACGATGATCGCCGAAGGTGTATCGGGCTCGCCCGTGAGCGCTTCAAGCTGTCCCCGGCGCGTGATAATCAGGCTCAAATCCGCAGGCAGTGAGATCCCGGACTCCACCACGTCCCGCCATGCGCGCCGGTATTCGTTTCGGAAGGTTGGCCGATCATTGGAGGAGAGTCCTGCGGCGACATTCGCTAGGTCGCGAAGCCGCTCAACGGCCGTCGCCTGACTATGCCAATCCCGCAGGCCCAATGCGTCACCGAAGGCCAGTTCCGAAAGGCTGGCCCCGTCCGACAGATCGGCTAGCGCCTCGGGCACGCGGTCGATGAACCTTGGTGGACCGCCGCGGCGCACCCGCGAGCCCCAACATTCCTTCGGGCTTCTGAAGGAAAGCCCTTCCTGGGAGGTTGCCGCTATCCACGGCTTCGAGCGCAGGAACGTTGCCAATGGCGTCGGCAGTCGTCGCCGATCCCAGTCGCGCTCGTAGCGCTCGAAGCGGCCGATCTCGAATTGGAAGTAGTCTGTCCCGTACGCCTTCAGATGCTCAAAGATGAGCATGCACAAAGATTCCCGGGCACCTTCCGGCAGGGTATTGTGTTCAATCTGTCCCGGCAATCGCCAGGCCTCGCCCTTCATCCTGTAGTCGGTATACGGATGATTGAAGGAGATGCGCGCGACCGCCGCGCACCAGTCCTTGTCCAGACCCTCGGTGGATTTGCCGCTTCGCAGGACGTGATCCCACAGGTTCGAAGGCCAGCCACTACGGGCCAGGCGCGCGGGCACCGGCCTTAGTCCGTCGACAACACCGACCAATTCCAGAAAACGGATCCATGGCCGCTTGGCGTCCTGGACCGAGACCGGCCAGTCCTGCTGCCCGAGCAACAGCAGATCGCGTGCTCGCTGGCAGTCCGGCGAGACCTCTGCCGCCTCGAACAGGTAGTTCTCAAGGGTTCTCCCGACCGATGTCCATGAGGACGAGAAGGCGCAGGCGCCGGCCGGATGCCAACCCGAAAGCGTCGGCACATAGAGGTCGGCCTTCTGCAGCTCTTCCTCCAGCCGCGCCCCCGATCCCGCACGCCACACCTGGAATGCCCATGAAAGCGCCTCTTGCCGGCGCGTGTCGTTTGCCTGTTTTCCCAATGCCGACTTCAGGCCTGCCAGTGCCTCCACCGGATCGTATTCGCGTACCAGATCGGCCTTGATGAACGCTTCCAAGGTCTCCCGTTTAAGAGCGATCCGCTCATCGAGGAAGCGGTAGCGACGCGCCAGCGTCGCCGGCGGCAGGGGAACGCCGGCCTTCTTCCGCTTGCCCTTCGGGACGTCGCTTCGCACAAAGACGCCAGTCCGTTTCTCGTCATCGTGTCCGCCGGCGGGCCGAAGCTTGCCAGAACGGTCGTAGAGGATGTCTTCCTCGTCCAGCGTCTTCAGAAGCACGTTTGCCGCTTCGAATACGCGTGGGACGTCGTCGTAGAAGCGTGACCAGGTGCGCGGGGCGACCTTGCGTTCGAGCAGTGAACGCGCAAACGCTGTCGTCCACTGCGTCAACTGAGAGTCCGAAGGCATTAGAGGCCGGTAGTAGATGACACGGCTTGCGACTGCCTTCAGGCGCTCGATCCGCTGGCTGTCCAAGTCGTCGGATACCAGTTGCGCACCTACATGCTTGGCGACGTCCCTGTCCTTCAGAACCGAGAACGTGCCCGCCGGCCAGATACGGATCTCCGAGAGGCTGGACCAGGCCCTTCGACCCCTTTCAGCGATGGCCGGAATGATGCCGGCCTCCCGCAGGGAACTGCCTACCTTTTCGAGGGCGTCATCGAGCTTTTGCGCCTGATCTCCCGTCCAGGCGAATAGGTCGAATACCGCTTGCGCGGGGATGGCCATATCCCGCTCGACGATCGAGAGCGCGGCGGCAGCGCTGGCCTCCGCTGCGGCCTCCATCAATGTCTCGTTTAAGGGGAGGTCCAGATCCGCGTCACGTCGGTCGATATCCGCAAAGAAGGGCGCATCGAGGTAGCCGAGAAGAGGGGCGGCTGCCTCCTCACCCATGGGCAGGAAGTTGTAGAGGCGACCTTTCACAACGGTTGCGGTGGACAGACCAACCGCGACGGATACGACCGGCGTGCCTTTCCAATTGAGCCAGCGCTTAAGCTGCGGCGCTGCAGGTATGCTACTCTCAACGGCCTCCAGGATCCGCTGTTTGTCTACCTCGCACCGGACGACGAGGAAGCGGCGGCTCTCACCGACATCCACCTCGTAAATCTTCGTTTCCGGAAGCGACGGGATATCGCCCAGGGCCGTCTGTCTGCGGGACAGACGGCGTCGGTACGGCTTCTGGTCCGGCCTTTCGACATCGATCCGAATTTCGGCGATGCGGTCGAGGAATAACAGTAGCGGCACCTCCAGATCAGTCAGAGCTTCCAGCTGCTTCGTTGCCAAAGCCACCGCCTCCGACGTTCGCAAGGGTGCGGCTATGACCGTCGCGTAGCCGCGACTGGCGTAAGCCGAAATCTTGTCGGGGTGATCGTCCAAGGGGAGGGGGACGAGATACCGCGGTACGGATTGTGCGACGGCGGTGCTCGTTGGTGCATCGACGCCGGTGGACCGAAGAATGTCCTCGATCTCGCCGACTTCGGCGAAGCGGAAGCAATAGCCGTTAAATCCATCGCTCCGGGAAGCGCCGTTGCGTGAGTAAACACGCACATCATCGGTCAGTGCTTCAATGCTCCTGAAGCCGAGCCCCTTGTTGCCGATGCTTTCACCGACGTCCTTGGCGCTGGTGGCGAGGTTGCGGACCGCGTCCACATCTTCCCAGCGAAAGCCGTTCCCGCCGTTAGCGACGTAAAGCATACCTTCGTTTTCCGAGCGGATGACAAGCTCGATCGCAATTCGACCGTCACGACCGGAACGGTGGGCGTCGTGCGCGTTCTGGATGAGCTCATAGAGAACCCGATCACCGTATTCGGTGCCGATAACCTCGTTCAGGTTTTGTAGGCTCTGGTAGACCTTCGAGCCGTTGCGGTGCGCAAGCACGGCGGACTCAAGCTCTTTGCGAACCTGCTTTTCCAGTTCCTCCGAAGGTCGCGTGTCGACATCTTTTTCAGCGTGTTCCGTTGCGGCGCTCAAAATAACTCCCCGACCTGTCCTTCTGCTTCGAACTATCATAACTCGATACAACCGGAGTTTGTGAGATTCATCAGTTGTATAGATATTGTCGTTTGTGCCAGCGTTAGGAACTTTCGCAAGTAGCGATACGAAGGCGGACTTGGGGTGCGGAAACGAGAACTCTCTCGCGACGAGCTATTCGCATTGGTTTGGGAGAAACCAACTCAGGAGGTGGCAAAGGAACTCGGCGTGTCGGACGTGGCGATCTCCAAGTTGTGCGCGCGGCTTCAGGTTCCGAAACCGCCGCGCGGGTACTGGGCTCGCGTGAGATCAGGGCAGACGCCCAGGCGCCCGCCGTTGGCTGCCTTCCGAGAAGAGGTTGATCGCAGGCGACGTGAAACCGTGCGAGCCAAATCCGCGGGGTTGCTGTCGAAGCTACAGCAACAATTCTACCAAGCTGCGCTGTCGGATCTGAAACGCCAAGGCATTGGGATCGATCAGGCCGAATTACGGGCGGGGCGATTGCCCGATCTCGATGCGGACATTGCTTCTCAAATCCTGCTTCTTATTCAGGGTCGAGGACATGACTGGGTCAAGGACGGGGCGGTGGAGACGCGATGGAACCACTCCGTACAGGCGAGTGCATCGAAGCTCGTCGAGAAGCTCATGCCGATGGCGCGTCCGCATCTGTTGATGTTCGAGAGCGAAGGAAATCGAAACTGGTACAGGGCGAGCGGTCCAGCAGTGCTGGTGCGCTTGACGGTGCCGCTACAGGAACGGATTGCGTCGCTTGTTTGCCTGGTCCGCGAACATGAATTGCGTCACGTCGTCATGCCTTTGATGGCATGCGATCATGCCTGGTCCGCTCATCACGTCCATGGCCCGGACGCGTATCTTCTTTTGGAAAGCACGTTGTGTGTATCGAGAACTGAAGTCTGGGTAGAGGCGACACACAAGGCTTGGCGCGAGGAAGGTCCGCCAGAGCGCATTGTGACCGGCGGACTGAGCCTGCAGGCGATCATGCCTATAGATTACATGCCGGTCCGGGAAGTGTCCTTGCCGCCTGCGATTTCAAGGGTCACGGTCAAGCCGTATCACGAGCGTCTTCAGGCACTGCTGGAACTTGATCGCGTCCACGGAATGATGTCTGACGCGGCCTACGGAATGGAACGGAAGGTTCCTGATCAGACACTCGCGCTGGCGGACCGAATATGGTTCGGTCAGGAAAGCCCTTTTCGAGCGGCGCGAGAGGCTTGGGAGCATTTACAGGACGAATTAGAGCGATGGGAGGAGGAACTCGGAGCCGAGCGATCCGCATTGGCTCAGTCGATCTTGGGCATAGAGGTCGGAGATATCGTGGTCGCCGAAAATCGTGGTCGTTTCGTTCGTTTGTCCGTGAGTGACGTCACCCTCCACGCGAGTGAAAAAGGCGCCACTTTCATCGTCAATGGTACGCGATTCCGTAAAGACGGAACTCTGGGAAAGCAGCAGGACACACTCGCCCTGCATTTCGAAGGTGGCCGGTAGGAGGCGGGCGTTGTCGGTGTCGATGAACCGGCTTGCGGAACATCGATTGCCCAGGCTTCCCCCAATCTCGAAGCCGAGCAATTAAGCCCAATGTGGCCGAGAAAATTAGGACAGCGGTGGAATTGTGCCGCGGGGCTTTGATTGTCTGTAAAACCGCGTTTCCGGCAATGCGTCTAAGCCGCATTGTGGAGCTTTTTAGCTTCCATCATGATGTTTCAAAGCTGCCAATGAATAATATCGAGCAGTATTTCTGAAACTACAGTGTGAGTTTTGTGATTTTGGATGATCTATGGCCAATCCGCATTTCAAGAGAACACTGAGACGGGTGGTAGATCTCGAGACGATGCGGTCCATCTCGAGTGACGAACTTATGGGGATGGGCTCGGATGACTACCAAGTCATCCGCAGGCGCGCGACGAGGGCCAGGCTCGATCACCAGCCGCGCTATGTGTGTGGCCAATGTGGGTATGCGGTTTATGCGCCACGTGAACCCCGGACCGGACTTCCCTATTGGAAACACCATTACGGAGCACCTGAAGACTGTCCATGGTGGACGGGGGTCCCGTCCGAGGTGGACAAGGTAAGTGCCCGACAATTTAGTGGCGCTCAGGAGAGCCCGCTTCATATTAGGATCAAGAATATCGTCGGGGAGTTGCTGAACGCGGATGCCCGCACAGAACCGGGAAGCGTGATTATCGATGAATATCTTGTCACGGAAAGCGGTCGGCGGCGTCCCGACGTGCGCGTTGTCTACGACGACGCGCCTTTGGTGGTGGAGGTTCAGCTCGCGACAACCCAGATCCCGATCATAGTTCAGCGTGAGGATTTCTACACCGATGAGGCTCATCGGCTGTTGTGGCTGACCTGGAACTTTGAACCGCCTCCGCCGGGCGACCGACTTCCTAGTTCATTCGAGGACATATTCTATTCTCACAACAAGAATCTGTTCGCGATGGATGACGAGACGATCAGTCTGTCACGGCAAGAGAGCGATGTCTGTCTTCGAGCATTCTGGGTGCGGGATCATGTCTGGCAATCAAAGCTGGTTAGGCTCTCGGAGTTGCAGTGGCTTCCGAGTGGCCGTGCTTTCGCCATGGCGCCGCCGCTATCCTGGCATGAGGATTTTCTGATGCGATGGCGTGCTGCCACTGGCAATCATGCTCTGCAATGGCCTGAACGGGGTATGTTGCTCAGCGAGCTGATCGAGAACCTGACACTTGAGAATGTGGATGGCCGCGCCCTCGAGGATCTCGGCGTCGATGCATTGATAAGCTGCCTGCTTTCGCTACTGGACGGACACCCGGTTGGATCGCAGCAAAAGAACCTTGTCGAGGTGCTGAACACTTTCCTCTATGCCAGCCGGCGACATCGCTATGCGCGCCTTGTGCGTCGATTTGCGGAACTCACTGGCCAAACCGTCGTGCTGAAAACACCTAGCGTCCAAGCAAAGCTTGCGGCGGCACTTGCGACTCCTCAGGACGATCCGCAAAGTCTGACGGGGCGGATAGCGCTCGGGTTGTTCCCGCAGGTATTTCAAGCGCGCAAGAGCAGGTGAGCGGGATAGTGTTTTGTTGGACTGTGATTGGAGGGGCGATTGTCAGGGCCATCGGAAAAGACGATACGCAGGCTCTTCGCATTATCCGGTAATGTGTGCGCCTTTCCTGGTTGTAGTTCGCCCATTGTCGAATCGGGAGGGACTGTAGCAGGAGAGATTTGTCACATTCGCGCGCGAAGCAGGGGTGGGCCCCGGTACGATGAAGCGCAGTCTGACGCGGACCGGCACGGCTTTGATAATTTGATCCTGCTTTGCCGGCGGCATCATAAAGTTGTTGATGCGGAATCCGACATCTACTCTGTGGACGCATTGCGAGAAATCAAGGAAATCCAGACGGCGCAGTTAGGCCGGCCTGAGCAGGCGACGGATGCATTCTTTGCAAAGTTGTTGCTGAACGCGTCGCGCCGTTTGGTGGTGAACAACAATAGCGGGAACGTCGTTGTCGACAGTCCTGGAGCGATTGTCGGCGGCACCGTCAACGTGAAAGCTCGGGGTCGCACCGTAAGGATCGAGCCACCAGCCGGTACCATCGGAGCCGATCAGGACGCGTGCCGGTATATTCAATACCTCATCAGCCGTTACAACAAATTCGCCATGCAGGAGCCTGGGCGTGCGACCAGATTCAGTCATGGGGCGATTTCCAAGAATATCGAACACAAATTCGGAGCGCGGTGGAAGCTTCTTTCGTTGGAGCACTTCGTCCCCGTAAGCGAGTATTTGCACGGCCGGATCGGGAAGACGCGCTTGGCTAAATTGAATGCTTCGAAGGGCTGGAGATCCTTTTCGTCATTCGAAGAGTTTAGACGCGGTGAGGGGCGCTGACGCCGTGTATCGCGCCTGACAAGTTGCCGGGCAATGCTCCGACTGGCTTCGATATCGATGAGGGGCGCGACGGAGCGACCCGAGAGGCAGGCGACTACGAGTTTGCACTATTCCGTGACGGACCCGGCCCTCCCAGCCGATTCTCATCGCGGCCGCTCTCTGGGCGTCCTAGAATCCCCAAACATCGTGTGCGCCCGATCATAGGTACAAGCCAACAGGCTGTCAGTTTTCCCATTCGCTGCGGCGGCCTGGCGGCCGAGCTTCCGCTGTGCGCCAAACCTTGCCGCCTCGCTCGCCGCGGCGCATCTGTTTTCCATCGGGCGTCCAAGCAACAACGGTAGCAACATTCGCGTTGCGATACCTCCCGGTTTCGTCCCATTCCCAGTCGAAACTCACCGTCTCGCCTTTGAACACGAACTTGCCCGACCACGGAGCCAGGAAGGAGTATTTTTCGCCGTTGATGGTCATGACGTGTTGATGCCAGGCGCGCTTGTTGCCGCCCCGACTTGGGGGCCGGGATTTGTCCTTAAGATACGCGCCATAGGCTTCGACTTCGACCTTTTCGATCCTCACAATTCTCTCCAAACGTTAGGCTCCGTTTGGCACGATGTGCATAAGGATAGATTTTCCTTATTGGAGCTCCGCAGGTCTGCCAGTTCTCTCCGAACGTCGTCGGCGTGGAAACTGGCCGTGTTGGACAAGTTTCAGGGCAGGGTCCTTCCTTGTCACTTCCGTGAGCCATTTCCAGCTGTCGTACTTGTCTCCTGTCTGCCGCAGGTGCGTATAGCGTTTGAGCGACGTCCACGACCGGTGTCCGGAGTTGGATGCGACCTTGGGTATGTTCAAGCCAAGCTCGAACAGCCTGGAAACGCCGTCGTGCCGCAGGTCATGAAAGCGAAGATCGTCGATCCCGAGAAGCTTGCAGGCGCGCGTGAAGGACGCGCCGATCGCGTCCGTGGTGTAAGGGAAGATCTGATCGGCGACTTTGGGCATGGCCTCGACGATCGAAAGTGCTTCCTCCTGCAGGTCGCACCACACATCGTTGCCGATTTTTTGGCCGGGATTCTTCATGTCGCGCACCAGTACGCGCTTGCCTTCCTTGTCCAAGTCTTTCCAGGTGATCCGGATGATCTCTTCCTGCCGGCGGGTGGAGAAGATGGCGAAGGCGATGATGCGGTGCATCGGAATCGAGGAAGGTCTGGAAGCCGATCGATCCTTGAAATGCTGCATGAGCCTGTCGAGTTCGTCGAGGGTTGGTCGACGATCGCGTTCACGGCTCTTCGTCGTCAGACCGAGCCGGTCGGCGACGATCCAGGCATCTTGCATGGCTTGCCGGTCAAGAGGGTAGTCCCAGGCAGGGCGCGCGATGGCGAATACGGCGCCGAGGTGCGAGAGATAATTCGAGACGGTCTGTGGCTGAACTCCGCTCTCTAGTTTCTCGCGCGCGAACGCGACAATATCGGCACTCGTGATCGAGGCACATGTTTTGTCGGCGATATCGAAATCCTTGATGCTCCTGAGCACCTGCGCCTTTGTCCGACCGATCTTCTTGTTGCTTTCTCGGATGTAGAGATCTATCGCGTCGGAGAGCGTCGGGTCTTGGTTCCCGCTCGACCTGGATTCGAGCGCGGCCTCAAGCGCGCCAGGTTGACCGAGCCGATCTTCGCGTTGCCTGAGCCAGGCGTTGGCCGTCGATCGGAGCTCGAAGGTTTTGTTCTCACGCAGGACGATCTTGCCGCCGCGCTTTATGACAATCTGCGCGAGCCATGCTACAGATCCATCCTTGCGTGAACGCTTTACGATGGTGCCCATATCGGTACAACATTGCCTTTAGCGGTACAACATCTGTTGTACTTTCCGGGTAAAAGGGTACGAAATGAGCCGAAAAGAGGCAAGGGCAAAAATGAGAGATATGGACTAAGTAGTGGAAAAAGAAGGAAAATCGCAGATTAGCGTATCTCGGCGTTTTGCTATAGCGCCCATGATCGATTGGACGGATCGGCATTGTCGGTTTTTTCATCGGCAGATGATGACGCGCGGGCAGGTGTATACGGAGATGATCGTGGCCGATGCTGTGCTGCGTGGCGATCGCGAGAGGCTACTGGGCTTTTCGCCGGTGGAGCATCCCGTGGTGCTGCAGCTTGGCGGGTCCGATCCGGTGAAGCTTGCGGAGGCGGCGGCGATCGGCAGCGATTTCGGGTATGACGAGATCAATCTTAATGTCGGCTGCCCGTCGGACCGCGTTCAGTCCGGTACGTTCGGCGCCTGCCTGATGAAGACGCCCGAGGTCGTGGAACGGGCGGTTTCGGCGATGAAGGCCGCTGTTTCGGTGCCGGTCACCGTCAAATGCCGGATCGGCGTGGATGATCAGGATCCCGAGACGGTGCTTCCGGATTTCGTCGACCGGATGGTGGGCGCCGGGGCCGATGCGCTATGGATTCACGCCCGCAAGGCATGGCTGAAGGGGCTGAGCCCCAAGGAAAACCGCTCGGTTCCGCCGCTCGACTATCCGCTGGTCTATGCCATGAAGGCGCGGCATCCCGACTTCTTCATCGGCATCAATGGCGGCATCCTGACCATGGATGCGGCCGAGGCCCATCTCGACAAAGTCGATGGCGTGATGATGGGGCGGGCGGCCTACCAGACGCCTGCAATTCTGGCTGACGTTGATCATCGACTGTTTGGCGAGCCGCGCCGGGCGCTGGACTGGGAAGCGCTGCGCGACGCGATGATGGCCTATGCGGACCGTGAAATGGCAGCGGGCACCCGGCTTTCCCAGATCACGCGCCATATGGTTGGCCTGATGAGCGGCCATGCCGGCGCGCGCCGTTATCGCCAGATCCTTTCAACCGAGGCGACGAAGCCGGGCGCGGGGCCTGACGTGATCGCGCGCGCCTTCGACGCCGTTGCGCTGGATGAAAAAGCGGCCTGATCCGGCCACTTGGTTCCAGACGCCGAACGGGAACAAGCGCGGCTCAATACACCCGCAAGGTTTGCAGCGCTCCGTTGCCGGCCTCAACCGGCGAGCGCTGTCCGCACGGCATCGATGGCAGCCTCGGCGTTTGCGCCATCGGGGCCGCCGGCCTGGGCCATGTCGGGACGTCCGCCGCCGCCCTTGCCGCCGACGGCCGCCGAGGCCGCGCGCACCAGATCGACCGCGGAAAATTTCTGCGTCAGATCGTCGGTCAGCGATACGACGATGCTTGCCTTGCCGTCTTCCGCCACGGCGATGAAGACGACGGCGGTGTGATCGCGGTTGGTCTTGGCGGTATCGGCCATGCTCTTCAGGTCTTTCGCCGCCACGCCCGAGAGCACTTTGGCGATCAGGTTGATGTCGCCGATCTTCTCGGATTCGTCGGCCGATCCCGAGCCGCCGAGGGCAAGCTGCTTGCGCGCCTCCGTGAGTTCGCGCTCCAGCCGGCGGCGTTCATCGAGCAGCGCCTCGACGCGAGTGCCGACATCGTCAGGCTGTACCTTGAGGCTCGCCGCCAGCGCCTTCAGCTTTTCGTCCTGGTCGGTGAGATAGCGGCGCGCATCGATGCCGGTGAGCGCCTCGATGCGCCGCACGCCGGCGCCGACCGCGCTTTCGCCAACGATCCGGATCAGGCCGATATCGCCGGTGGCGCGCACATGCGTGCCGCCGCACAGTTCCAGCGAATAGGTCTTGCCGGCCTTGTCGCCCGACGTCGCGGTACCCATCGACACGACGCGCACCTCTTCGCCGTATTTCTCGCCGAACAGCGCCATGGCGCCTTCCGCGATCGCGTCGTCGACGCTCATCAGCCGGGTTGCGACCGGGGCGTTCTGCAGCACGATCTCGTTGGCCATGTTTTCGACGTCGGTCAGTTCCTCAGCACTCAGGGGCTTGGGGTGCGAAATATCGAAGCGCAGCCGCTCGGGCGCGACCAGCGAACCCTTCTGGGCGACGTGGTTGCCGAGCCGCTCGCGCAGCGCCTCATGGATGAGATGGGTGGCCGAGTGGTTGGCGCGTAGCCGCGAGCGGCGCGCATGATCGACTTCCAGCGAAACCGGTTCGCCGCGGGTGATTTCGCCCGTCTCGACGGTGGCGTAGTGCACGAACAGGCCGCGGCCCTTTTTCTGCGTGTCGGTCACGCGCAGAACGGCCTTTTCGGTCCGGATCGTGCCGGTATCGCCCATCTGGCCGCCGGATTCGCCATAAAACGGCGTCTGGTTGACGACGATTGCGACGGCATCGCCCTCCCGTGCGGCTTCCACCGAGGCGCCATCCTTGACGAGCGCCAGGGTGATGCCCTCGGCCTTTTCGGTATCGTAGCCGAGAAACTCGGTCGCCTCGTGCTTCTCGCCGAGCTCGAACCAGATCGTCTCGGTCGCCTTGTCGCCGGAGCCCTGCCAGTGGGCGCGCGCTTCGGCACGCTGGCGGTGCATGGCGTCCTGAAAGCCGGTGAGGTCGACATGGATGCCGCGGGCGCGCAGGGCATCCTGGGTCAGATCGAGCGGGAAGCCGTAGGTGTCGTAAAGCTTGAAAGCGGTCTCGCCATCGAGGCTGTCGCCCTTCTTCAGGTTGCTGCTTGCCTCATCCAGCAGCGTCAGGCCGCGGTCGAGGGTCTTGCGGAACCGGGATTCCTCAAGCTTCAGCGTCTCGGAAATCAGCGCCTCGGCGCGATGCAGCTCGGGATAGGCGCGGCCCATCTCGCCGACCAACACCGGAAGCAGCTTGTAGAGCACCGGCTCGCGCGCGCCGAGCAGTTCGGCGTGGCGCATGGCGCGGCGCATGATCCGGCGCAGGACATAGCCGCGGCCTTCATTCGACGGCAGAACGCCGTCGGCGATCAGGAAGGCGGACGAGCGCAGGTGATCGGCAATCACGCGGTGGCTTGCGCGGTGCTCGCCCTCGGCCTTCACGCCGGTGAGATCCACCGATGCTGCGATCAGGTTGCGAAACAGGTCGATGTCGTAATTGTCGTGCTTGCCCTGCAACACGGCCGCGACCCGCTCGAGGCCCATGCCGGTATCGATCGAGGGGCGCGGCAGGTTCTCGCGGCGGTCGGCGGAAATCTGCTCATACTGCATGAACACCAGGTTCCAGATCTCGATGAACCGGTCGCCATCCTCCTCTGGCGAACCGGGCGGACCGCCCCAGATATGATCGCCGTGATCGTAGAAGATTTCGGAGCAGGGGCCGCAGGGGCCGGTATCGCCCATCGACCAAAAATTGTCCGAGGTCGCGATCCGGATGATGCGCTCGTCGGGCAGGCCGGCGATCTTCTTCCAGAGGTTAAAGGCCTCGTCGTCCTCGTGGTAGACGGTGACCAGCAGCTTGTCCTTGGGAAGCGCAAATTCGCCGGTGATCAGGTTCCAGGCAAGCGAGATCGCGCGCTCCTTGAAGTAATCGCCGAAGGAGAAATTGCCCATCATCTCGAAGAAGGTATGGTGGCGCGCGGTATAGCCGACATTGTCGAGGTCGTTGTGCTTGCCGCCGGCGCGCACGCATTTCTGCGCGGTGGTCGCGGTGGAGTAGGGCCGCGATTCAAGCCCGGTAAAGACGTTCTTGAACGGCACCATTCCGGCATTGGTGAACATCAGAGTCGGGTCGTTATGCGGCACCAGCGGACTGGACGCGACAACTTCATGTCCATTCTGCTTGAAGTAGTCGAGAAAGGTCGACCGGATTTCATTCACGCCATTCATGCTGCGCACGTCCCTTTGAATTCTGGTGTGTCCGTTTCCCGGCTTTTAACGACAGGCGAAGATACTGTCCAGACAAGAGAAAACAGCGGCCCGATAAAGCCGCTGTTTAATCGAAATCATGAAGTGTCCTTACAACAGATCTCAGTCGTCATTGGTGCCGGTGGCATCGCCGCCGTCTTCATCCGTATCGAGCAGACCTTCCGAAAGCAGGCCGGCATTCTGGCGCAGCGCAAGCTCGATCTCGTCGGCGATCGCAGGATTGTCCTTCAGGAACTGCTTGGCATTTTCCCGGCCCTGGCCGAGACGCTCGCTGTTATAGGAGAACCAGGAGCCGGACTTCTCGACGATGCCGGCCTTGACGCCGAGATCGATCAGTTCGCCGGTCTTGGAAACGCCCTCGCCATACATGATGTCGAACTCGACCTGCTTGAAGGGCGGGGCCATCTTGTTCTTCACCACCTTCACGCGGGTCTGGTTGCCGACCACCTCGTCGCGATCCTTGACCGCGCCGATCCGGCGGATGTCGAGACGTACGGAGGCGTAGAATTTCAGCGCGTTGCCGCCTGTCGTGGTTTCGGGCGAGCCGAACATGACGCCGATCTTCATGCGGATCTGGTTGATGAAGACAACCATGCAGTTGGAGCGGGAGATCGAGCCGGTGAGCTTGCGCAGCGCCTGGCTCATCAGACGGGCCTGGAGACCGGGGAGGCTGTCGCCCATCTCGCCCTCGATTTCCGCGCGCGGGGTGAGGGCGGCAACCGAGTCGATCACGATCACGTCGAGCGCGCCGGAGCGCACCAGCGTATCGGCGATCTCAAGCGCCTGCTCGCCAGTATCGGGCTGGGAGATCAGGAGGTCGTGCAGGTCGACGCCGAGCTTGCGGGCATAGACCGGATCAAGCGCATGTTCGGCATCGATAAAGCCGCAAATGCCGCCGTTCTTCTGCGCCTCGGCCACCGTCTGCAGCGCGAGCGTGGTCTTGCCCGAGCTTTCCGGGCCGTAGATTTCAATAATGCGTCCCTTGGGCAGGCCGCCAATGCCGAGCGCGATATCGAGACCGAGCGAGCCGGTTGACACCGTTTCGATCTCGACGACGCTGTCATTGGCACCGAGCTTCATGATCGAGCCCTTGCCGAACGAGCGCTCGATCTGGGAAAGTGCCGCTTCCAGCGCCTTGCTCTTGTTCACCGATTTTTCCTCGACGAGTTTTAGTGAATTCTGTGCCATGGACCTTATCCCTTGTTGTCGCTGCCGCCTAGACGATTTCAGAATTTACATATTTGTACTCCATTTGTTCCATTCCTGCAAGCCCCTGTCAAATCATTGTTTTATATATAGAAAGACAACAATGTTCCGGTTATGTATTTCCGCTTGAAAGCTTGTGTACGGCGTTGCGGGAGGAGGAAAGCGCCGGTCGCGCCCGCCTCAGTCCGCCGTTTCGTTTTTGTCGGCTTCGATTCGTGCGGCCGCCTCGTCGAGGGTGGCGCAATAGGCGACGCGCGGTTCTGAGATCCCGTGGCTTTCGAGGATAGACCGGACGCTCGGCGTTGCGCCGGCGAGCAGAACCCGAACCTTGCGGTGTTCGGCCTTGCCGATGGTGCCCTCCAGCACGTTGGCGGCGGAGGAATCGACATAGGGAACGTCGGAAAGGTCGAGCACGAAATTCTTCGCACCGCCGGCCACCCGGTCGAGCACCGAGCCGACGGTGGCGGCCGCGCCGAAGAAGAACGCGCCGGAAATGCGGTAGACCACGGTGTCGGGGTCGGTGTTGGCGATAGGGGCTTCCGGGCGGGTGTTGTAGTCGGAATAGGGGTTTACGGCGACATTCTTGCCCATGCGGTCGATGAACATGACGGCGCCGAGCGCGAAACCGGCGACGATGCCCTCCGTCAGGTCGCGGAAAACGACGAGCAGAAGCGTCACGAGCAGGATGACGGCATCGCCGCGCGAGGTGCGCAGCAGCGTCCGGATCGCGGCCTTTTCCACCATCGTCCAGGCGACGACCGCCAGAACGCCGGCAAGAGTTGCAAGAGGGATGAAGCGGGCCAGCGGCGCTGCGACGATCATGAACAAGAGCAGGAATAGCGAATGCAGCATGCCGGAAAACGGGCTGGTCGCGCCGGCGCGCACATTGGTCGCGGTGCGCGCGATGGTGCCGGTCACGCAGATGCCGCCGAACAGGCCGGAGGCGATATTGGCCACGCCCTGGCCGACCAGTTCCATGTTGGAGCGATGCCGGCGCCCGGTCATGCCGTCGGCGACGACGGCGGAAAGCAGCGATTCGATCGAGCCCAAGAGCGCGAAGGCGAAGGCGTCGGGCAACACGGCGATGACCTTCTGAAGCGACAGCGCAGGCAGGGCCGGGGCCTGCAGCCCGCGCGGCAGGCCGCCGAACTGGCTGCCGATGGTTTCCACCGGCAGGTTGAGGGCAAAGGCCGCGAGGGTTGCAACGGCAACGGCGATCAGCATGCCCGGCCAGCCCGGCCTGAAGCGCTTCACGGCCACGATGATGGCGATGGTCAGCACCGCTATGGCAACGGCCGAAATGTTGGTCGTGCCAACATATTGCGCCAGATAGGCGACCTTTTCGGCGAACGGGCCTGGCTCCTTGCCGGGCAAATCTAGGCCGAAGATCGCAGAAAGCTGGCTGGCGAAGATGATGATGGCGATGCCGGCGGTGAAGCCAACGGTCACCGGATAGGGGATGAAGCGGATATAGGCTCCGAGCTTGAGATAGCCGGCCGCGATCATGATCAGGCCGGAAAGAATGACGGCAATCAGCAGGCCGTCAATGCCATGGCGCTCGACGGAGGCTGCGACCAGCACGATGAACGCCCCCGCCGGACCACCGATCTGGTGTCGGCTGCCGCCTAGCAGCGAGACGAAGAAGCCGCCGATGATCGCGGCATAAAGGCCGCGGTCGGGCGAGACGCCGGAGGCGATCGCGATCGCCATCGACAGCGGCAGAGCGACGATCGCGACGGTCAGTCCGGCAATGGCATCGCTTTTCAGACGGGAAGCGGAATAACCTTCGCGCAGAACGCTAATGGTTTTGGGAACGAGACGGGTGGGCATGGTCGTTTTACCTGAAGGCGGCGGAAGGGCGGCAGGATCATTGCACCCGGTGGGCGATTCCGTCAATCGGAGGCCTGCCGGCCAAGGGAGCGCGCGCTATTTCTCGTTAATCTTCAGCGCCGTAACCGCATCGCCGCTATCGGCAATGTAGTCGCCAGCGTCCTGTTGGCGCTGGAGCAGCAGAATGAAGATGAAGTCGGTGAGCATCAGCTGGGCATCGCGCGCGGTGATCGCCGAGGAGCGCACCTTCTCCTCGTCCGCAATGGTGTAGAGGTTGAGATCGGCGACGCGGGCGATCGCGTTCTGTTTCGGACCCGTGAGCGAGATCACGGTGACGGCGCGCTTGCGGGCGAGCTCGGCGATCCGTACGGTCTCGATGCTCGCGCCGGAATAAGAGAGCGCGAACAGCACATCGCCGGGCCTAGCGGCGGAGACATTGGCCATCTGCACATGGCTGTCGGAATCATGCAGCGCGTAGCGGCCGAGCTTCTGCAGCTTGTAGCAGAAATCGCGCGCCACCAGCGAGGAAGCGCCGACTCCGGCCACATGGATGCGCTGAGCGGCGTCGGTGATCTCCAGTGCCCGGGCAATCGCGCTCTCGTCATTGGCGGCCAGCGTCTGCTGCATGGCGTGCATCTTGCTGGCAAGAAGCTTTTGCGCGATCGTGGCCTGGCTGTCGTCAAGCTCTATGCTCGCATGCAGCGCGCCCGGCGCGCGCCATTCGCTGGCCTTCGCCTTGCTGACGGCAAATTTCATGTCCTGATAGCCGGAAAAACCCAGTTTCTGCGCGAATTTCACCACGCTCGACTGGCTGCGCCCGGTCTTCTCGGCAAGGCTTGCGGACGACAGCCGCAGCACCTCGTCCGGATGGGCGAGGATGAAATCGCCGATCTGCCGGTCGGCGGGCGCAAGGCTTTCGAGTTGGGCTTCGATGATGCTGAGGACGGACACGGCCTGCCTTTCCGAAAGGGTCGAACGTGAAGAATAATAAATTCCTGAATTCGGGAATACAATGGAATTGTTGCAAATTGATTTTCGCGATTGCGTGGTCCGTTTTGGAATAAATTATTCGCGATATTATTTGACAGTTGGAATTCTCGATTATAGCCTCTGGGCAAGATAGAAGGCTGCGGCTGCGGATTCGTCCACCGGCAAGCCTTGAAGGGCAGGGGAATTTCGACGTGAATCTGTTGAATGGCGAGCTCGACAAACTGGTATCCGAAGGGCGCAATCCGAAAAGCGTTGAGCTGGATCTGCTGAGCACGCGCGAGATCCTTGAAACCATCAATGCCGAGGATGGACTGGTTGCCGGCGCGGTGGCCCGCGAGATCGCACCGATCACGGCAGCGGTGGAGCGCATTGTTGCCGCGTTCAATGCCGGCGGACGGCTGATCTATATCGGCGCCGGCACCAGCGGCCGTCTCGGCGTGCTCGATGCCTCCGAATGCCCGCCGACATTCTCCGTGCCGCCGGGCATGGTGGTCGGCCTGATCGCAGGCGGCAATGCGGCGCTCACCACTGCCGTCGAGGGCGCGGAGGATGACCCTGCTTTGGGGCGCGCCGATCTTGAGGCCGTCAATCTTTCGAAGCGCGATGTCGTCGTCGGCATCGCCGTCAGCGGGCGCACGCCCTATGTAATCGGTGCGCTGGAATATGCCCGGGAGATCGGGGCCGGCACGGTCGCGCTCTCCTGCAACCCGTCATCCGCCATTGCGGCCATCGCCGAAATCTCGATCGCGCCCGTCGTCGGGCCCGAGGTCCTGACCGGCTCCACCCGCCTGAAATCGGGAACGGCGCAGAAGCTCGTGCTCAACATGCTGAGCACGGCCAGCATGATCCGCATCGGCAAGGTCTACCAGAACCTGATGGTCGATGTGACGGTCAGCAACGCCAAGCTTTACGCCCGCGCGGTGCGCATCGTCATGGAGGCCTCGGGCGCCAGCGCCGAAGAGGCGGCGGCGCTGCTGGAAAAAACCGAGAATGACGTCAAGCTCGCGATTCTGCTGGCGCTGACCGATATGGAATTGCAGGAAGGCCGCGATCTCCTGACGAGATCGGGTGGCTATCTGCGCAAGGCTATCGACCAGAAGACGGCGCTAGGCCGCGAAGACTGAAGTCGCTCCGGTCGCACGACCGGCAACAATCATCATCTCGAGGGAATTGATCATGGGAAGAGTTCAAATCAAGACGATTGCATCGGCGCTGGCGATTGCCGCCGCGCTCGCTGCAGCGCCGGCTTCGGCGGAGACACTGAAAATGGCATGGTCGCAGGATGCGACCGGCCTTGACCCGCACAAGCAGACCGCCTTCGCGTCGATCCGCCTGCTGGAACTGGTCTACGAGCCGCTGGTGCGCACCGATGCTGAACTGAACGTGGTGCCGGCCATCGCTGCCTCCTGGGAATTCTCCGAGGACGGCAAGACGCTCACCTTCAAGCTCGATCCGAATGCAAAATTCTCCAATGGCGACAAGGTGATGCCGGCGGATGTGAAAGCGTCGTTCGAGCGCATTCTGGATGAGGCGACCAGTGCTTCGGCCCGCTCCAACTTCCTGTCGATCGAAAGCATCGATACGCCGGACGATGAAACCGTCGTCTTCAACCTGTCGCAGCCGGACGTACCGCTGCTCACCGCGATGTCGTCGATCAACGCGGCGATCGTGCCCGCTTCGGCGATCGAGGCCGATACGCTTGGCACCGAGACCCTCGGTTCCGGTCCGTTCGTGCTTGAAAACTGGGAGCCCAACTCCAGCGAGACGCTGACGGCCAATGAGAACTGGGCTGGCGGCGAACTCGCTATTGATGGGCTCGACATTTCGGTCCTGCCGGACGAGACCGCGATCCTCGCGTCGCTGCGCACCGGCCAGGTTGATTTCGCGCTGATCAACGATCCGCTGGTCGCAACGCTGGTGCCGAACAATCCCGGCCTCACGCTCGATCGCGAACCGGTGCTGTCCTACCATGTGCTCCAGCTCAATGCCGAAGAAGGCGCGATGCAGGAGCTGAAGGTCCGTCAGGCGATCTCCTGCGCGATCGACCGGCAGGACGTGCTCGATGCCGCCCTTCTGGGCGAGGGCAAGGTGACCGGCCCGCTGACCATGCCGGCCTTCGCCACCGACACATCCGAACTGTTCTGCTACACGCAGGACCTCGACAAGGCGAAGGCGCTGATGGAGGAGGCTGGCTATGCGGATGGCTTCTCCGCCAAGGTGATGGCCGCGACCGGCGAGCCGCCGACGGCCGCCGCCGAAGCCCAGGTCATCCAGTCGCAGCTTGCCGAGATCGGCATCGATCTCGAGATCGAGATGATGGAGCTGAACGTCTATATCGACCGCTGGCTGAAGGGCGATTTCGATATGGCCGTGGCGCTGAACGGTGGCCGCACCGATCCCTACACCATGTATAACCGCTACTGGACCAAGGACGGCAACCTCAACCACGTCGCCCACTATATCGACGACGAGCTTGATAGGCTGATGAATGAAGGCCGCGTGGAAACCGATCCGGCCAAGCGCAAGGAAATCTTCGTGGAATTCTCCAAGCACATCACCGAGGTTTCGCCCTGGGTCTGGCTCTATACCGGTTACAGCTACACCGCCAGCACCGACAAGGTGAAGGGCTTCGAGGCGACGCCGACCGGCTCGCTCTTCGGCCTCACCGCCGTCACCATCGGCGAATAAAGAACGACGCGAGGTCAACGCCCCATGAACTATCTGACCCGAAGACTGGTGACCTTTCCTCTGGTCATGCTCGGGGTGTCCGTCCTCGTGTTCATCTCCATCAGGCTGGTTCCCGGCGATGCCATTACGGCGATGCTGGGAACCGAGGCCGGCCTGCTGACGCCGGCACAGCGCGCCGCGCTTGAAACCTATTTCGGCATGGACCAGAGCTGGTTCGGCCAATACTGGCACTGGCTCGGCGGCGTGCTGCATGGCGATCTCGGCATTTCGGTGACCTATGGCAAGCCGGTGTTGAACGTCATTCTGCGCGTGTTTCCGCTAACCCTGGAGCTGGCGCTGCTGTCGATGATCGTGGCGCTCGCCATCGGCCTGCCGGCCGGCATCTATGCTGCCACCCATGCCGAAAAGCCGTCCGACCTCATCGTTCGCGTCGTCGCGATGATCGGCCAGTCGACGCCGAGCTTCGTCGTCGCGCTCCTGGCAATCTATGCGCTTTCCGTCTGGTTCGGCGTGCTGCCCGCCATGGGCACCTTCACGCCGTTCTTCGCCGATCCCTTGAAGAACCTCGCGCAGATGATCCTGCCGGCGCTGACGCTCGGCTTCGCCTTTGCCGCCGCCGTGACCCGCATCTCGCGTTCCGCCATGCTCGATATTCTCTCCGACGATTATGTCCGCACCGCCCGCGCCAAGGGCGTGCCGCAGCGTCAGGTGATCTGGCATCACGCGCTGCCCAATGCGCTGATCCCGGTGGTCACCGTCTCCGGCGTCGAGTTCGGCTATCTGCTGGGCGGGGCGGTGATCGTGGAGCAGGTGTTCGCGCTGCCGGGGCTCGGGCGCACCGTGCTGGATGCCATTCTTCAGCGCGATTATGCGCTGGTGCAGGGCAGCGTTCTGTTCATCGCGCTCAATTTCATGATCGTCAATCTGCTGGTTGATCTCGCCTATGCGGCGCTCGATCCGCGTATCCGGCTGGGAGCGCAGTAATGGCTCTCATCCGTTCCATCTTCGCCCATCCGAGCGGCCGCATTGGCGGCGCGATCGTCGGGCTTTATATCGTGATCGCGATCCTCGGTTTGATCGGAGTCACCCCGCACGACCCGCTGATGCAGTTCCGCATTGACCGCCTGCATGCGCCATCCGCCACCTACTGGATGGGCACCGATCTGCTGGGCCGTGATGTCGCAAGCCGGCTGATGATCGGCATCGCGCAATCCTTCATCGTCTCGTTTTCCTCCGTGGCGCTCGCCACGATCGCCGGCATCGTGCTCGGCCTTGCCGCCGCGTGGTTCGGCGGCAACTGGGATGGCGCGATCATGCGGCTGATGGATGTTCTGCTGGCGTTTCCGGCGATCCTGCTGGCGCTCCTGATCATCACCATTGTCGGCCCCGGCACATGGACCAGCGTGATGGCGATCGCCTTCGTCTACACGCCGATCTTCACCCGCGTGGTGCGCGGCCCGGCGCTGTCGCTGAAAACCCGCGAATTCGTTGATGCCGCGCGCACCTTCGGTTCCTCGCGCTCCTACATCCTTTCGCGCCACATGCTGCTCAATCTGGTGGCTCCGCTCACCGTGCAGGTGACGCTGGCGCTTGCCTGGGCGCTCTTGACGGAGGCGGGGCTTTCCTTCCTCGGCCTCGGCACCCAGCCGCCGCAGGCCTCCCTCGGCCTGATGCTGAGCGAGGCGCGCAATCTGATGGAAATGGCGCCCTGGCTGCTGATCTTCCCCGCACTCGCGATCATGCTCGGCATTCTCGGCTTCAACCTTCTGGGTGATGCGCTGCGCGACATTCTCGACCCACGTTCCAGGAGGGCAGAGGCATGAGCAGGCTTCTTAATGTCTCCGATCTCCGCGTCGGCTTTGGCAGGAACCCGGAGAAAAACGAGGTCGTTCGCGGCGTCAGCTTCGACCTTGCCGCCGGCGAGACCATGGCAATTGTCGGCGAAAGCGGCTCCGGCAAATCCGTCACCTCGCTCTGCCTCAACCGTCTTGTCGATTTCGGCGGCGGCAAGATCACCGGCGGGCGGATCGATTACACGCTCTCGGACGGCAACACCGTCGACCTGGCGACGCTCCCGGAAAAACGCCTGACCGGCATTCGCGGCCGCGAGATCGGCATGATCTTTCAGGAGCCGATGACCTCGCTGAACCCGGTTCACACGATCGGCGAGCAGATTGCGGAGAGTTTCCGCCTGCATCACGGCCTTACCGGCAAGCAGGCCATGAACGCCGCGCGCGAGGCGCTGGAGCGGGTGCGCATTCCCGATGCCGCCCGGCGGCTGAAATACCATCCGCATCAGCTTTCCGGCGGCATGCTGCAGCGGGTGATGATCGCGACCGCGCTGTCCTGCAATCCGCGCCTCTTGATCGCCGATGAGCCGACCACCGCGCTCGATGTTACGGTTCAGGCGCAGATCCTCGCGCTTCTGTCCGACCTCAAGCGCGAAAGCGACATGGGCCTGATCTTCATCACCCACGATATCGGCCTCGTCGCCGGCATCGCCGACAAGGTGATGGTGATGCAGGCCGGCGAAGTGGTGGAGCAGGGCGAGACCGACACGGTTCTCGACAATCCGCAGCACGCCTATACCCAGCATCTCTTAAAGGCGGTGCCGCATTTTGCCGAGGGGCGGGCTGTGAGGAGCGACTTCACGCGCAAGCCTGATACGAAGCCGGCGCTTGCCGTCGAAAACCTGACCGTGCGCTTTCCCGTCGCGTCCGGGTTTTTCAAGCGGCAGACGGGCGCCGTCCATGCCGTCGATGGCATCGATTTCGACCTGATGCCGGGCGAGACGCTCGGCATTGTCGGCGAAAGCGGCTCCGGCAAATCGACCACTGCGCGCGCCATCATGGGGCTGACCAAACCCACGCGCGGACATTTTGCACTGGGCGAGGGCGGTTCGGTCGCCGCCCATGGCGATCCGATCCAGATGGTGTTCCAGAACCCCTACGCCTCGCTCAATCCGCGCCTGCGCGTCGACAGCATCCTCGCCGAACCGGTGATCGCGACCGGCGGAAGGCTGAATGCCGAGACCCGCGCCCGCATGGCCGAACTCTTGAAACGCGTCGGCCTGCCGGAAAACGCGCTGACACGCTATCCGCACGAGTTCTCCGGCGGCCAGCGTCAGCGGCTCTGCATCGCCCGCGCGCTGATGCTGAAACCCTCCGTCGTGGTGCTGGACGAGGCGGTCTCCGCGCTCGATGTTTCGGTGCAGGCCATGGTGCTGGAGCTCCTGACCGAGCTGCAGCGCGACATGAACCTCTCCTATCTGTTCGTCACCCACGACATGGCGGTGGTCGAGCGCATCGCCCACCGCATCGCCGTGGTCTATGCCGGGCAGATCGTTGAGATCGGCAATGCCCGTTCCGTGCTCGCCGATCCGCGGCATTCCTACACCAAACGGCTGATCTCGGCGGTGCCCAGCATCGACCGCCGCCACCAGGATTACCGGCTCGACACCACCGAAGTCCCGTCGCTGGTGCGGCCGGCGGGCTATGAGCCGGCGCAGGCGGATTGGATATCCTATGGCGATGATCATCTGGCGAGGGCCGAACCATGAACGAGACCGATTTCGACAAGGCGTTTGCAGCAGTTGAGCAATCCGTTGCCGACGGACGCATTCCCGGCGGCGTGCTGGGCCTCGTGGACCGCGAGGGTAACCGGCTGACCCGGGCTGTCGGCAGGGCCGCGATCGTGCCGGAAGAACGCCCGATGGCCATCGATACCTGGTTCGATCTCGCCTCGCTCACCAAGGTGATCTTCACCACCTCGCGCATTCTGTCGCTGGCCGAGGCGGGAGAGATCGATCTCGACGCGCCGCTCACCTCCGTCATCCCCGATTTCCGGCAATATGATCCGAATTGCTGGGAGCGGCAGGTGACCTTCCGCCAGTGCCTCGGGCACCAGACGCATTTTCCGGCGGTCGAGCCGATCTACACCTACGGCGGCGATCCCGATCGTCTGCGGGCGTTCGTGCTGCAGCGGGAATGGAAGCGGGTGGAGACGCCGGTCTATTCCGATATCAACTACATCCTCCTGGGCATCGCGCTGGAACGGCTGTCCGGCAAGACGATCCGCGAACTCGATCCGGGGCCCGGATTCGCCTGGTCCGCCAAGCCGGAGCAAACGGCTGCGACCGAGCGCTGCACATGGCGCGGCCGGGTGATGGCCGGCGAGGTGCATGACGAGAATTGCTTTGCGCTTCAGGGCTCCGGTCATGCCGGACTGTTCGGCCAAGTCGATGCCGTCCTGGGTTTCGCTCACGACTTGCTGGAGCGCGACGCCGAGGGCGATGCGGCATTCAAGCTGATGCGGGAGCCTTTGTCCGAGCGCCGCACCCATGGCTGGGAGCGGCCCTATGAGGGCTGGCACGGCGGCGCTTTGTGCTCGCCCGCGACGATCGGCCATACCGGCTTCACCGGCACCTCGCTGTGCGTGGATTTCGAGCTCGGCCACGCCTGGACGCTGCTCACCAACCGCGTTCACCCCAGCCGCCACTTCGATAGCGGCATTATGGCGCTGCGCCGCGCCGTCAGCGATTACATAAACGGAGCGGATTAATGGCCGAGGAATACAAACCTGTCTGGGCCGTGGGCCTGATGACGGGCACCGTGCTCGACGGCAATATCGACGTCGCGATGCTGAAGACCGATGGCGTCAGCGTCGAGCAATTCGGCGCCTATACCCTTGCCCCCTATCCGCAATCAACCCGCGACCTGCTGGAGGAAACGCTGGCCGTCGCCCGTAAATGGAATTTCGAGGGACCGGAGCCCGCGATTTTCGCAAAGGCCGAAGAGGTTCTGACCCGCGCCCAGTCCGCCGCCGTGAAGGCGCTGGTCGAGGCCGAGGACCTGACCATGGCCGATATCGGCGTTGTGGGTTTCCACGGCCAGTCGGTCCTCCATCGCGCGCCGACGAAAGCGCGCATCGGCGACACCCGCCAGCTCGGCGATGGCGCGCTGATGCACGCACTGCTCGGCTGCAAGGTCGCCTATGATTTCCGCACCGCCGATATCCGCGCCGGCGGGCAGGGCGCGCCGCTTTCGGCTGGCTATCATCAGGCGCTGCTGCGCGGCCTCGATACCTCCGGCGAGACGGCCGTGCTCAATCTCGGCGGCGTTGCCAATGTCACGTCATGGGATGGCGGCGACCGGCTGATCGCCTTTGATACCGGCCCCGCCAATGCGCCGCTCAACGACTTCATCAAGGCAAACGGCCTCGGCGAGATGGACCGCGACGGCAAGTTGGCGCTGTCCGGAACCGTCGACGAGGAACGGCTCGCGCGGTTGCTCGAACATCCCTATCTTTCAGCGCCTTATCCGAAATCCCTCGACCGGTTTGACTTTACCGCTGAGATGGCCGACGGCCTCGACCCGGCCACGGGCGCGGCAACGCTCACCGCCTTCACCGCGGCCGCCGTCGGCAAGGCGCTCGACCTTTTGCCGGTGCGTCCGAAACGCCTGATCGTCTGCGGCGGCGGGCGGCGCAATCCGGCGATCATGCAGATGCTCGGAACGCGCGCCGGCGTCGAAGCCGTGCCGGCGGAAACGGTCGGCTGGCGCGGCGATGCGATCGAGGCGGAGTGCTTTGCGTTTCTCGCGGTCCGGACGCTGCGCGGTCTCCCGATCAGCTTCCCGACAACCACCGGCGTTCCCGCGCCGATGACCGGCGGAAAGGTCGCGGGCTGAGTTTTTCGCCGTCCTTACTCAAAAACGCCGAGAAGGTATGAGGCCTGTCAGCTTGTCAGGAACGCGGCGACGGCCTCGATTTCCTGTGGGCGGATTTCATGGCCGCCGGCGTGGAACAGCGTGGCGAGATTGGCGTGCTGCGCTTCGAAATAGCTGATCAGGGCACGGGTTCCTTCAGGCGGGCAGATCGGGTCGCGTTCGCCTGCGGTGATGAGTATCCGTTTGCCCGCAAAACCCGCATCGTCCTGCGGCGTCCACGGGATCAGCGGATGCATGAGCACGGCACGGTCGAAGAGGTCCGGTTGTCCGAACAGCACCGAGGCGAGAATGTTGGCGCCGTTGGAATAGCCGATGCCATAGACCGCGCGGCCGGGATTGGCTTTGCGGTGTTCGGCGATGAAGCGGCTCATCCTGGCGGTGCGAAGGGCAAGGTCTTCCATGTCGTAGACACCTTCGCCGGTGCGCCGGAAGAAGCGCAGCGCGCCATATTCCGAAACGTCGCCGCGCGGTGAAACGATGGCCGCGTTTGGCAGAATCTGGTCGACGAGGGGCACGAACTGATGCTCGTTTCCGCCCGTGCCGTGAAAGCTGAAAACCAGCGGCTCGCCAACCGCGCCGGCGCGGGTGAACGCATTGTATGTATCGTTGGTCATGCTGGTGGTTCTCCAACCGGCGCGCGATGGCGCTCGTCAATCGGGCTCGCGGGCCGGGAAAAGGGTGGCAGTGCCCGTCCGGAACAGGACAGGCGCCTTGTAACGTCAGTCTTTGATCGGCGTCAGGATCTGCTCGATCTGGGCGCGATGCTGTTCATATTGCGGCGGCAGTTTCAGCGCTTCGCCGAGATGGGCCGTGTCCTCGTCGGCGTCGAAGCCCGGTTCGTTGGTCGCGATTTCGAACAGCACGCCGCCTGGGGTGCGGAAATATATCGCCCAGAAGTAGTTGCGGTCGATCACCGGGGTTACCTGGTAGCCGGTATCCATCAACGCCTTGCGGACTTCGAGCTGGGCGGCGCGATCTTCCACCGCGAAGGCGATGTGGTGCACGGAGCCCGCACCCTGTCGGGCGGCGTTGGCCGAGGGCAGGGTCTGGATGTCGATGAAATCGGCGCCATTGCCGTTGCCGATCGCAAAACGAGTCCAGTCATCCTTGCTGTCGATCTTGTCGTAACCCATGAAGCCGAGAAGTTCGGCCGTAGCGCCGCTGTCAGCGAGCCGCAGGCTTGCGCCATGGAAGCCGCGAATCGCCTCGGCCTCGGCGATATCGCCCTTCAGCCACCCGGCGCGGTCGTCATTGTCGACTTCAACCAGGGCGAAGGCATCCCGGTCGGGACCTGAGAAATGCAGCCGCTTTTCGCCGAAGACTTCGCTTTCCGTGATGTTTCCGACCCCAAGCTTGCCAAGACGCTCCTTCCAGAAACCGAGCGAGCCACGCGGAACCGCAAACAGCGTCTCGCCGACCTCGCCAGTTCCGGGCCTTCCCGCCGCGATGTGCGGGAAGGGGAAGTAGGTCATCACCGAGCCGGGCGTGCCGACTTCGTCGCCGTAATAGAGGTGATAGACATCGGGCGCGTCGAAGTTCACGGTCTTCTTGACGCGCCGAAGCCCGAGCGCGCCGGTGAAGAAGTCGTTATTGGCCTGTGCATCCGCCGCCATCGAGGTGATGTGATGCAGGCCCTTGATCTGCTGTAACATCGAACTGTTCCTTCCTGTGCGGGCGCGTCTGCCGCGCCTCGCTTCTGGCCATAAGATGGCACTTCGAGTGTTCTTCGTGTAGCGTAATAAAATTGACATTATTATTGCAAGAAATGTAATAATTGACTGATGAAGGATCTGAACGACATCCGCGTTTTCCTGAGCGTCGCCGAACTGGGCAGTTTCGCCGCAGCGGCGCGTACACTTGCGATGACCGCGCCGAGCGTGACGCGGGCGGTCGGCGCGCTGGAGGAGCGGCTCGGCGTACAGCTTTTCGTGCGCACCACCCGCCAGGTTTCGCTCACCTCGGCGGGAGCGATCTATGCGGCGCGGATGCGACCGCTGCTGAAAGCCTTCGACGATGCCAGCGAGGAGGTGCGCGAGCGTGAAAGCGCCGTCAGCGGCCACATCCGGCTGAATGCGCCGCTCTCGCTTGGTCAACAGATATTGCCGGATGTGCTGTCCGGCTTCCGTTCGGAGCATCCCGCGATCAGTCTTTCGGTGACGCTGGAGGACAGCTTCGTCGATATCGTCGGTGCGCCCTTCGATCTGGCGATCCGCATTTCCGGCCCGCCGGACGATAAGTCGACGATCTGGCGCAAGCTGTGCCCGGTCCGTCGGGTGCTGGTGGCCTCGCCCGGCTTTCTCGCCGCAAACGGAACGCCGCAAACGCCCGACGATCTTGCCGCCGCCGCCTGTCTCGCCTTCGACGCCGAGGCGACGGGTGAAACCTGGGAGCTAACGAGCGCCGGGAAAAAACGGCGGGTGAGGGCGGGGACGAAACTCGCCGGCAACAACGGTGAATTGCTGGCGCGGCTTGCCGAGAATGGCGAGGGCGTGGCGCTGCTGCCGCATTTTATCGTTGAGGAAGCGCTAAGAGCGGGACGGCTGACGCAGGTGCTTTCCGACTGGACGCCGCCGGAACTGTGGTTGACGCTCTACTATCCACCCTATGACCGCCTGCCGATCCGGGTCGCCCGGTTTTCGGATTTCTTCGAGGCCTATGTCACCCGCGTCCGGCCGTTGTGACGCGCGACGCGCAAACGCGCTTGCCCGCAAGACGCAACTTCTTTACCTCTGGCATCGTTTCACGCTCGTGCTAAAAGGTCTGTCGTACATATGGCTAAGGCAATCTATCGCTCTCCGGCTCTGACCGGGGCCTTCTGGATGGTGATGGCCGGCGTGGTCTACGCGGCCGGCAATGTGGCGCTTCAGCAGGTGACGATGAATATGGGGTTCGCCGCCTCGTCGGTCGCCTTCTGGCAATATGGTATCGCGCTGGTGTTTGCCGTGCCCTATCTCTGGCGCACCGGACTTTCGGTGATGCGGACAAACCATCCTTGGCAGCATGTTTTCCGGGTCGCGCTTTCCGCGCTCGGCGTGCAGGCCTGGGCGATCGGCCTTGCCTCGGTTCCAATCAGCCAGGCGATCGCGCTGGTCATGACCTCGCCGTTCTTCATCATCGTCGGCGCGAAACTGTTTTTGGGCGAGACAGTCGGGCCGTCGCGTTGGATCGCGACCGCGGTGGGCTTCACCGGCGCGCTGCTGATCCTTCAGCCCTGGTCGGAAAGCTTCACCTGGGCCGCACTTCTGCCGGTGGCGTCTGCGCTTCTGTGGGGCGGAACCTCGCTGATCACCAAGCGGCTGACCGCCCATGAGAAGCCCGAATCGATCACCGTCTGGCTTCTGATGCTGCTGACCCCGATCAACGCGCTGGTCGCCATTGGCGGCGGCTTTGCCGTGCCCACGGGCGATGTGATCTGGATCATGCTGGCGCTGGGCCTGCTGACGGCGCTGGCGCAATATTTCCTGACGCTTGCCTATTCGAGCGCGGATGCGGCCTATGTCCAGCCATTTGACGACCTGAAACTGCCGCTCAACGTGCTCGGCGGCTGGCTGGTGTTCGGCTATGCGCCGGATACGCTGTTCTGGATCGGCGGCGTGATGATCCTCTGCGCCTCGCTTTCGATCATGCTGATCGAGCGGCGAAGGGAGAAGTAGGCCGGGGTTGTCACCGTCCTGTCATCGCCGCGTAATCCTGCTGTCACACCGCGCGCGCAGAACCCTCCGGACATCATCACCTTGGAGGGTATATTCATGCGATTCCGTCTCACCGGCGCGGCCTTGAGCGCAGCACTTCTGGCTTCCGCCGCTTTCCCGGCCGCCGCCGAGCCCGTCTTCAACCGCATTGCGGTCTTCTCCGTCGCCGAAAACCTGCCCGCCGACATGGACCCCGCGACCCAGACCTCTGCGGAAATCATCGCGGCCAGCGAAGACGGCAATACGCTGATCTATTCCGACAGCCCGCTAGGTGCCATCGGCTTCGTTGACATCACCGACATGAAGGCCCCGGCCGCGCTCGGCATCACCACGCTTGACGGCGAGCCGACCTCGGTTGCCGTTTCCGGCGAGAAGGCGCTGGTCGGCGTCAATACGTCCGAAAGCTACACCGCTCCCTCCGGTTTCCTCGGCGTTGTCGATATCGCCTCGCGCACGCTGGAAAGCCAGTGCGATCTCGGCGGCCAGCCCGATTCCGTCGCCGTTTCGCCGGATGGCTCGATCGTTGCCATCGCCATCGAAAACGAGCGTGACGAAGAGCTGAACGACGGCGAAATCCCGCAGATGCCGGCCGGCGATCTCGTCATCATTTCACTCAATGACGGCGTTGCCGATTGCGCCACGATCAAGCATGTCGCGCTCACCGGTTTCTCCGAAATGGTCGCACCCACCGATCCGGAGCCGGAATTCGTCGATATCAACGGCGACAATGAGATCGTCGTGACGCTGCAGGAAAACAACGGCATCGCCATCATCGACGGCAATACCGGCGAAGTGAAGAACCACTTTTCCGCAGGCTCCGTCGATATCAGCGGCGTTGATATCGAAAAGGACGGCAAGCTCGATTTCACCGGTTCGCTTTCCGGCGTCGCCCGCGAGCCCGACACCGTCAAATGGCTTGACAATGACCGCTTCGCCATCGCCAATGAGGGCGATTACAAGGGCGGTTCGCGCGGCTTCTCGATTTTCTCGGATGCCGGCGAACTGCTTTATGATTCCGGCAACACGTTCGAGCGCGCCGTCGCCTCGATCGGCCATTTCCCGGACAAGCGCGCGGGCAAGAAGGGCGTCGAGCCCGAGGGCATGATCAAGGGCACCTTTGGCGACACCAACTATCTGTTCGTGCTCTCCGAGCGTGCCTCCGTCGTCGGCGTCTATGACGACAGCGCCGCCGCCGCGCCCGAACTTGTGCAGCTCCTGCCGTCCGGCCTTTCGCCGGAAAGCGGCGTTGCCATTCCCGCCCGCAACCTGCTGGTCACCGCCAACGAGACCGATCTCGGCCCCGATGGCGGCGTGCGCGCCCACGTCATGCTCTACGCCTATGAGGACGCCGAGCCGAACTATCCGCAGATCCTGTCCGATGTCTCGCGTGATGAACTGATTGGCTTCGGCGCGCTTTCGGGTCTCGCCGCCGATCCGAACGATGCTTCGAAGCTCTACGCCGTCAATGACAGCTTCTATTCCGCCCAGCCGTCGATCTTCGTCATCGACGCTTCGCAGAAGCCGGCGATGATCACCGATGTCATCCGCGTGACCCGCGATGGCGCGCCGGCTGAAAAGCTTGACCTCGAAGGCGTTGCGGTCGATGGCCAGGGCGGCTTCTGGCTCGCCTCGGAAGGCAATCCCGACAAGGACGTGCCGCATGCGGTCTATCATATCGATGGCACCGGCGCGATCACCGAGACGATCGACCTGCCGGAGGCTCTGCTCGCCAACCAGACCCGCTTTGGCATGGAAGGCATCACCACGGTTGGCGAGGGAGAAGACCTGACGCTGTGGATGGCGGTGCAGCGCGAATGGGCCGATGACGAGAAGGGTTTCGTCAAGCTGCTCGCCTACAAGCCCGCCACCAAGGAATGGGGCGCGGTCGCCTATCCGCTGGAAACGCCGGAACAGGGCTGGATCGGTCTTTCCGAGATCACGGCGAACGGCGACAGCGTCTACATCGTCGAGCGCGACAACCAGATCGGCGAGGCCGCAAAGCTGAAGAAGCTCTACAAGGTCGCGCTTTCCGACATGCAGCCGGCGCCGATCGGCTCCGAACTGCCGGTTGTCGAAAAGCAGGAAGCCGCCGATCTGCTGCCGCTGATGAAGTCGGCCACCAACGGCTTCGTCGTCGACAAGATCGAAGGCTTCACCATCGCCGCCGACGGCACCGCCTACGCGGTCACCGACAATGACGGCGTCGACGACTCCTCCGGCGAGACGCTGTTCTTCACGGTTTCGCTGAACTGATTGTTACGCATTGCAGAAAAGAGAGAGGCCGGGCGTCACCGCCCGGCCTCTTTGCGTTTCTACACGATGGGCGTTGCACCCTACCAGCGCTGATGCACATGCGGCGCGATGCGGGTGCGGTAGATTTCCGCCATCGCGGCCATCACCTCTTCGCCAATCACCGGCAGGTCGGAGGCGGAGGCATTGGCCTTGGCCTGTTCGGCGTTGCGCGCGCCGGGGATGGCGACGGTGACCGCGTCGTTCATCAGGATCCAGCGCAGCGCGAAGGCGGCCATGGCCGTACCGCGCGGCACGTGCTTGCGGACTTCCTCGACGGCATCGAGCGCGATTTCGAACGGCACGCCGGCAAAGGTCTCGCCGACATCGAAGGCGTCACCCTTGCGGTTGAAATTGCGGTGATCCTCGCTGTCGAACACGGTGTCGCGGGTGATCTTGCCCGACAGCAGCCCGCTTGCCAGCGGCACCCGAACGATGATGGCTATGTTCTTGCGCTTTGCTTCCGGGAAGAACAGCGAGGCCGGGCGCTGGCGGAAGATGTTGTAGATGATCTGCACGCTGGCGACGCCCGGAAACTCGATCGCCTTCAGCGCCTCCTCGACCTTTTCGACGCTGACGCCGTAATTGGCGATCTTGCCCTTGGCCTTCAACGCGTCGAGTGCCTCGAACACTTCCGGACGGTAAAACGCCTCGGTCGGCGGGCAGTGGAGTTGCACGAGGTCGAGCCGTTCCATTCTGAGGTTCTTCAGGCTGCGGTCGACGAAGGCCTCAAGGTTTTCGAGATTATAGCCATCGGCGGTATGCGGGTTCAGCCTGCGGCCGGCCTTGGTGGCGACGAACGGCTTCTGGCCGCCGCGATCGGCGAGCACATCGGCGATGATCTTTTCGGAGCGGCCGTCGCCATAGACATCGGCCGTATCGACGAAGTTGATGCCCGAATCAAGGGCTGCGTGCAGGGCGGCGCGGCCATCCTCCTCGCTGACCGAGCCCCAGCTGCCGCCGATCTGCCAGGCGCCGAAGCCGATATTGGAGACGGGCCGCCCGGTGCGGCCGAAATTGTGATAGTGCATGAATTCCTCCGGTGATGGCCAGCCCGCGAAAATGCGGGCGGGATAAAGCGCGACGCCGGCGCTTTTGGGTTGAAGTATCGTCGCGAACTCTTTTACCTCTTTGAGACGAGAAGACAAATGAGGGAACCTTGACCAGCTTCCGTTTCATCCACGCCGCCGACCTGCATCTGGGAAGCCCGCTCTCGGGACTTGCGCTCAAGGACCGCCAGATCGCCGAGCGCTTTGCCGCCGCCGGGCGCGATGCGTTTACGGCGCTGATTGACTGCGCGATCGAGAGCGCGGTGGATTTCATGGTGATCGCGGGCGATGTCTATGACGGGGTCTGGCGCGACAACAGCGTCGGCCTGTTCTTCAACCGCGAGATCGCCCGGCTTTCGCGCGCCGAAATCCCGGTTTATTTCCTGCGCGGCAATCACGATGCCGAAAGCATCGTCACCCGCACGATCGCGATGCCGGACGGCGTCCACGAATTCTCGACGCGCCATCCGGAGACCTTCACCATCGAGCGCCTGAAAGTGGCGCTGCACGGCCAGGGCTTTGCCGACCGTGTGGCCGGCGACAATCTGGCGCTGGCCTATCCGCCGGCGGTGCCGGACCATTTCAACATCGGTGTGTTGCACACCTCGCTGTCGGGCCGGCCGCCGCATGCCGTCTACGCGCCATGCACGCCGGCGGACCTTGCCTCGCGCGGCTATGATTACTGGGCGCTTGGCCATGTCCACGCCTTCGAGGAAGTCTCCGCCGATCCGCTGACGCTCTATCCCGGCAATCTCCAGGGCCGCAATATCCGTGAGACCGGCGACAAGGGCGCGGTGCTGGTGACGGTCGAGGACGGCCGGCCCCGCTATGAACGCATCATCCTGGACCGCGCCCGCTTCGAGACTGTCACCGTGGCAATTGCGCCGGAGATGAAGGAAAGCGATATCCTTCAGGCGGTGGAGGCGACGCTGGCGGCGCTTGCGGAAGCGGCCAATGCGCGGCCCGTGGCGCTGCGCCTGACGCTTGAAGGCAGCCATGCCGACGCGCACAGGATGCGCGCGGCCCATGGCGAATGGCATGACGATCTCCAGGCCGCCTGCCAGCGGGTGCATGCCGATCTGTGGCTGGAGAAACTGGTGATCGCGGTTGACGCGCCAGCGTCCTCCCGCCGACTTCCGGCGGACAATGACCTCGATATCGAGGCGATGATCGAAGCGCTGGCCGGCGACGAAGCGATCCACGCCGAAATCGAGGCGCTGATCAACGAGATCGCCGTGAAGCTGCCCGGCGGCGTCAGCGCCAGGGACGAAGCCTTTTCGGGGTCGCATGCGGATATCCTGGCGGAAGCGCGCGCGATCCTCAGCGCCCGGCTGGAGGGGTGACTTATGCGGTTTCTCTCGCTCGATCTCATCCGCTACGGCCATTTCACCGACCGGACCGTCACGTTCCGGCCCGATGCCGCGCTTCATATCGTCTACGGCCCGAACGAGGCCGGGAAATCCTCGGCGCTTTCCGCCTTCTCCGATCTGCTGTTCGGCTTTCCCGACCGCAATGTCGGCTACGATTTCCTCCATCCCGCGCGCGATCTGCGCCTCGGCGCGAGGCTGCGCGCGCAGGGCGGGATCGAACTCGCGTTTCGCCGGCGCAAGGGCCGCAGCAATACGCTGCTCGATGCCCAAACCGAAGCCGCGCTGAACGATGACGCGCTTTCCGGCTTTATAGGCAGTCTCGACCGTGCGGTGTTCGAGCGGGCCTTCGGGCTCGATTCCGTCAGGCTCAGGGCAGGGGCGGACGAGATGCTGGCCGATGGCGGGGAGATCGGCCAGATGCTGTTTTCCGCGGCCTCGGGCCTCACCGGCCTGCGAGCAACGAGCGAGGCGCTGGCGGCGGAGGCCGATGGCATCTACGCGCCGCGTAAGTCGCAGACCCGCAGCTTTTATCAGGCGCTGGAGCGCTATGACGAAGCCCGCAAGGCCGAGCGCGATAGCCAGCTGAACGCCAGTGACTGGACGGCGCTCCTGAAGGAAGAGCGCGAGATCGGGCAGGAATTCGCCGTGGTCGAGGAGCGGCAGGCGCAGCGCGCGCGGCGGATCGGTGAGCTTGAGCGGCTGCAGCGGCTGCGCGGCCTGCTTGGCGAGATTGACGGCCACAGCGCGGCGCTGGCGGCGTTTGACGATATCGAGGCGGTTGATGATCGTATCGGCGAGGAACTCGCCGCGCTCGAAGCCCGCCACATGCGACTTGCCGAGCAGCTAGAGGAAAAGGAAGCCCGGCAGGCGGCCGGTCAGCGGGAGCTGGAGGCGCTTGTCGTGGACGACGCGCTGCTGGAGCGCCGTGCCGAAATAGCCCGGCTGCAGCGCGAAAGCGGACTTTACGAACAGGCGCTTGAGAACCTGCCGCGTCGCCGGCACGCGCTGACGGAAATTGAGGCGCGGTTGCGGAGTGCTGCCGCTCAGCTTGGGTTCGATTCTTTTGAAAATCTGGAAAAGAACTTTCCAAACAGTATTTTACGATCTGAATTTCAGGCGATTGTCGAGCAGTTGAAAGAGCAGGGCCGTGCCCGCCTTGCGGCCGAAAACGCGCTCTCTGAAAACCGAGAAACGCTGGCGCGGCTGGAACAGCAGCATGGCGAGAGCCACCTGCGCGATCCCGCGCCGCTGCGCAAGAGCTATGAGGCGCTGCGCGAGGACCTTACCGGCATCAAGGAAGCGGAGACGCTTGAAATGGAGATCGCCGGCAAGGAGCGCGTTCTGTTCGAGCAGGCCGCCGGCCTGCGTCCCGCGGTGAGCGATATTCTCGCTCTGCATGCGGGCGATCTTCCCGCCGAGGCCGCGCTGAAGACCGCGTGCGATGATATCGCTTCGGCAACATCCATGCTCGCCGAGTGTGACGGCGCGCTGGCGAAGATCGACGCAGAGTGTGCCCGTCTGGAAGGTTTGCTCGCCGAGGATCGCGAGGCCGGGCCGGTTCCGACCCGTGCGGCGATCGATGCGGCGCGGGCGGAGCGCGACCGGCTGTTCGAGACGCTGGATGGGGAGGAGAGCGCCTATCGCGATGCCGTACGCGCCGCCGACAATCTTGCCGACGACGCGCTCGACGATGCCGAACGGGTGGCCCGCCATGCCGACAATCTGCGCCGGCTGGAGCGTGAGGCCGCTCAACGGGAACAGGGCGCGGAAAAGCGCGAGGCGGCGCTTCTGGAACTGGCGAAAGCGCAGGCGAATTTTGAGACGCTCTTTGTCGCGTTCGATTTCACGCCGGCGGCCCCCGAGTCGATGCTCGAATGGCGCCGGCGCGTGGAAGCGCTGCTCGAGGCGCGGACCGCGCTCCATACGCTGAAAGACAGGAAAGCGGTCCTTGACCGCAACAACGCTGCGCTGCGGGAGACGCTGGAGCGGCTCGCGAACGATCTCGGCACGGATGCGGCACTGCCGCTCGGCGCGCTTGCGCGCGATGTCGGCTCCGCGCTCGACCGTCTTGGCGAACGCTGGACGGAGGCGCGGGAGCATGCGGGCGCGCTGAAGGCGGCGCAGCAGGCAGTGGAAAAGGGCGCGGAGCTGCATGAGAAGTTGCAGGCCGGTGAGAAAGCCCTGAACGCGCGTTTTGCCTCAAGTCTCGCCGGTGTCGGCCTGCCGGGCGAAACCGGCCTCGCCGGGGCCGAGGCGGCGCTTGCGCTGTGGGCCGATCTGCCTTCGCTTTTCGCGGACCGGACGCGGCTGGCGCGGGAGGCAGAGGCCGACGGCAAGCGCGTTGCCGCGTTCGATGCCGCCGCTCTGCAACTGGCGGAAGCCGTGGCGGCGGATATCGCGGGCGAGCCGGCCTCGCGGATCGTCCACGAACTCGCCGAACGCGCGGCCGTTCACGCGACGCGCGCAGCGCAGCGGGCAACGCTTAAGGAAAGCGCCGAGCGGCTTCGCATTGAACTGGCGGCCGACACGGGTGAGCGCGAGCAGATCGAAGAACGCATGGCATCCGTCGCCGCCACCTTGCCGGAGGGCGTCGCGATTGACGGACTTTCGGCACGCTTGCGGCAGCGGGCGGTATCGCGTCAGGCGCTGGCGGAAGCGCGGCAGCGGTTTTCCGGCATCAGCGATGGGGCCTCGGTGGAGGAGGTCCGGGGGCTGGCCGAAACGCTGGACGAGGTCGATTGCCGGCAGGAACTCGAACACCTGAAGGCCGATGCCGAGGAGGACGCGGCCGAGATCGAGGCGCTGCGCGAGCGGCGGATGGTCCTGCGTCATCGCAAGCAGGCGCTGGAGACCGGGCCGGGAGCCGAGGCCGCCGCCTTCGATCGCGCTTCGGCGGAGGCGGAGGCGCAGGCGCTTGCCCGCGAGTGGGTGGTGCTGAAGCTGGCCGGGCGGCTGCTGGATGGCGCGCTGGAGCGCTACCGGGAAAGCCGCTCCGATCCCATTCTAGCGGCGGCGGGGCGGCATTTCCGCACGCTGACCCGTAACGGTTTCGAGGGCCTGTCACAGGCATACGGAGAGCATGACGCGCTTGTGCTTTCAGCCGTGCGCGCGGGCGGCGATGAAATCCGGGTCGAGGGGTTGAGCGACGGCACCCGCGACCAGCTCTATCTCGCGCTCCGGCTTGCCTTTTTGGAGGATTATGCCAGCCGCAACGAGCCCGCGCCGCTGATCGTCGACGATATCTTCCAGACCTTTGACGACGCCCGCAGCGCGGCGGGCCTCAATGCGTTGGCCGGGCTGGAAGGGTTGCAGACCATCCTCTTTACCCACGAATCGAGCATGGTGGAGATCGCCCGCAGGGAGTTGGGCGATGCGGCGGACATCATCACGCTGGAGCGGAGCTGAACCTATTCCTCAGTCTCATCGGACAAGCCCTTGCGTTTGCTCAGATTTGTTTTGATCTCCAAACGCCTGAGCAGGAACAGGACGACAAGTCCCAGCATTGAGGCGAATATGCCGAGGCTCCAGAGGCCAAGCCCGATCGTCAGCCCGATCGCGCCGGAAAACCAGAGCCCGGCGCCGGTCGTCAGCCCCTTCACCGTGCCCTTCTGCATGAAGACGATGCCGGCGGCGAGGAAGGCCACGCCCTCGGTGATCGACTGCACAACGCGGGTCGGATCGACGCGCAGCACGTCGCGGTCGCTGCGCATGATCTCCGGCACTTCCACAGCGACGAGCACGAACAGGGCCGCCGCCATGCTGACCAGAATATGGGTTCTGAGCCCCGCCGGATGGCGATGGATCTCGCGTTCGAAGCCGATCAGCCCGCCGAAGATCGCAGCCCCGATCAGCCGGACGAACATGATGATATGATCGGCGGAAAAGGCGTTTCGGAACTCTTCGGCCAGAAATTGGGTCATGGCGACGCCTTCAGCGCCGTCAGGATTTTCTCCGCGTTGGCCTTCAGCACTTCCATGTCTTCCATCCCGTCGCTGTGGCGCTTCATCTCCACGCCTTCATGACGCGGAACGACGTGGAAATGCAGGTGATAGACAGTCTGGCCGGCGGCCGCCTCGTTGAACTGGCCGACGAAGACGCCATCGGCATCGAAGGCCGTCTTGACGGCCCGCGCGAGCTTCTGGACCACGGGTATCGTCTTCGCCAGCACATCCGGGTCGGCGTCGAGCAGGTTGCGCGACGGCGCGCGCGGGATCACCAGAACATGGCCCGGCGCCTGCGGCATCACATCCATGATCGCCACTGCGTGTTCGTCCTCGTAAAGACGGATGGAGGGGATTTCGCCGCGCAGCAGCTTGGCGAAGATGTTGTCGTTGTCGTACTCGGCCATGGTTCAGTCCTCCTCGATGCGTTCGCCGCCGGCTTTCTTGTAGGGTCCGTGGTCGACGAGAATATCATTGAAACGGGCGACGTCCTCGCGCTCATGCTCAAGGAAATCGGCAACCGCGCGCCTCAGCCCCTCATGGGCGATATAGTGCGCGGAATGGGTCGTGACAGGGAGATAGCCGCGCGCCAGCTTGTGCTCGCCCTGCGCGCCGGCCTCAACGCGCTTCAGGCCATGGGCAATCGCGTAGTCGATCGCCTGGTGGTAGCAGACCTCGAAGTGCAGGAATCGATGATCCTCGATGCAGCCCCAGTGGCGGCCGTAAAGCGCATCCGAGCCGATGAAGTTGATCGCGCCGGCGATATAGCGCCCCTCGCGCTTCGCCATCACCAGTAGCACGTCCTTCGCCATGCGCTCGCCGATCAGCGAATAGAATTCGCGCGTCAGATAGGGGCGGCCCCATTTGCGGCTGCCGGTATCCATGTAGAAGGCGTAGAACTGGTCCCAGATGTCCTCCGTCAGGTCGGAGCCGGTCAGCCAGTCGATCTCGATCCCGGCTTCGAGCGCGGTGCGGCGCTCCTTCTTCAGCGCCTTGCGCTTGCGCGAGGCCAGTGTATCGAGGAAGGCGTCGTAGCTGTCATAGCCCGGATTGAGGAAGTGGAACTGCTGGTCGGTGCGGTGCAGGTAGCCGGCCTGCTCGAAGATGCCGATCTCGTCTTCCGGCACGAAGGTGACGTGGGTGGAGGATACGCCGAGCCGGTCGTTTACGGCCTGAAGCCCCTCGGCCAGCACCTTGGCGACGGTCGCGTGATCATAGCCGTCGCGCACCAGAAGATGCGGCGCGGTTGCGGGCGTGAAGGGAAGCGAGGCTTGCAGCTTCGGATAATAGCGCCCGCCGGCGCGCTCGAAGGCATCGGCCCAGCCATGGTCAAAGACATATTCACCCTGGCTGTGGTTCTTCAGATAGCAGGGCACCGCGCCGATCAGGCGGCCATCCTCGGTTTCCAGCAGAAGATGATGGCCGAGCCAGCCGGTTTCGGCGGTCGCCGAACCCGATTCCTCCAGCGCGGAGAGAAAGGCGTGCGACAGGAACGGGCTGTAGAACCCGTCGCCGTCAAGCGAGGGCGTGGTCGCGGCAAGGCTGTCCCACGCCGCGCGCTCGATATTCGCGAAGCTGTTTTCGATGCGGATCTGCAGGTTTTCGCTCAAGAAATCTCTCGGAATGCGGTCTTGGAACTCTCTGTCCTGCCCGGTTTCGCGTCCCGTGTTCAGAGCGGCTCGCTCTGGCGGGGGTCGAAACCTTCGAAGGTCATCTGGTCGGCGTTCAGAAACGTGCGTCTGCGGGCGTCCTCGTCGCGCACGGTCCAGGTAATCACCGGCACGCTCTTTGCCCGAAGCGCAGCAACAAATGCATTGGGCAGATGATCGTAATAATAGGAGACGAAATCAAGGCCCATCGCAAAGGCTTTCCGGTGATCCGCCAGCGCCTCCTCGCTCATTCCTTCTGCGGTCAGGCCGAGCGGCTGCGAGGCGCCGGCCTGCTTGAGAGCGGCGAGGAGGGCGGCATCGAAGCTCATCAGCGCGACCGGGCCGCTATAATCGGCCAGCACGGCAAGCGTCGCCGCGGCGAAGGCGGCGGGGTCGGCGCGGCTTGCCTTCAATTCGATCACCAGCGGCACCTTGCCGTCGCAAATGGTGAGGAGGTCCGAAAAGGTCGGGATCACCGCGGTCGTGCCGCCGACGGCGATGGTCTTCGCCTCGGCGGCCGTCAGGTCTTCGATCGCGCCGTCGCGGCCGCAAAGCCGTTGCAAATCGTCATCGTGAAACACCAGCGGCACGCCGTCGGCGGAAAGGTGGATATCGCATTCGATCGCGAAACCGGCATCGATCGCGCGCTCGAAGGCGGGCAGGGTGTTTTCCCAGATCGCGCGGTTCATGTCGTGATAGCCGCGATGGGCGATGGGTTTGGCAGTCAACCAGGCGGGCATCACGCGATTTCCAGGATCGCGTCGATCTCGACCGCCGCGCCCAGCGGCAAGGCCGCCATGCCGACGGCGGCGCGGCTATGCTTGCCGGCTTCGCCGAAGACCTCGGCCAGAAGGTTGGACGCGCCGTTGATGACGAGGTGCTGCTCGGTGAAATCCGGCGTTGAGGCGACGAAGCCGTTGATGCGCAGGATGCGGGTGACCCGGCCAAGATCGCCATCCAGCGCCGCTTTGGCCTGGGCAATGATGTTGATGGCGCAGGCGCGCGCCGCCTTCTGGCCGTCCTCCAGCGATACATTCGCGCCGAGATGGCCGGCGGCGACCATCCGGCCAGCCTCGGTCGGGAGCTGCCCTGAGATATAGAGCAGGTTTCCGGAAATGACGTAGGGCACGTAATTGGCGGCGGGGGCTGCGGCCTCCGGCAGGGCGATCGACAGCGCCTTGAGCTTGTCTTCGATGGCGTGGGACATTTTCTGCTCCATAGGGGGACGGATGATGATTGGCAGAGCGAGGACTTTTCTATACCATCAGTGTTTAAAGCCAAGGGGAATGTCGATGCGGACACTGGCCGTTACAGGAATTTTCTGCTCCACCTTCGCAATGACGGCTTCGGCCGGCATGCCGCCGCAACCCGGGGTAACGCTCGAGCCCCACCGCGCGGTCTATGACCTGACGCTCGCCTGGGCGTCCGGCCAGTCGGGCATTGAGGGGCTGCACGGGCGTTTCGTCTATTCCTTCACCGGCGCGCCCTGCGAGGGTTATGTCACCGAAATGCGAATGGTGACCGATATCGCCCGCGAGCACGGCGCCATGGTCACCGACCAGACATCCTCATCCTTCGAGGATCTGGAAAAGGGCGCCTTCAGCTTTTCCAGCAAGATGTTTGCCGATTACAACCTGCAATCGGAGACTGCGGGCGAAGCCAACCGCGCCGCCGATCACAAGATCGCGGTAAAGCTTGGCGACCAGAACCCCTTCGATATCGGCAAGGCCCAGTTCCCGACGGAGTATCTTGCCCATGTTCTGGATGCCGCTGAGAGCGGCAAGCACGTCTACGAAGCGACGTCCTTTGACGGCTCGGGCGAGGACGTAATGCGCGCGGTCACGCTGATCGGCGATCGCGAAAAGGGCGTCGGCAGCGGGCCCGACCAATGGCCGGTCACCACCGCCTATTTTCCGATCGCGATGCATGATGGCGACCAGACGCCGGATTATACCGTCTCCATGATGCTGGCGGAAAACGGCGTCAGCCGCGACCTGCTGATGGATTTCGGCAACTTCAAGATGGCCGGACGTCTCGACAAGCTCGAAATGCTTGACCCCGCCGATTGTGAGGCCCTGCCGACGACGGCCGCCTCGCAACGCTGAGTGCCGCCCGGCAGGGGCTCCGAGACCGCTGTCTTCCGGACGCAAATCGTCGCGGCACTTGCATTCCATCGCAAAACAGGCTATCGCGCCCCTATTCCACACGCAGGCCATGGGGTGTTCCGGGAGAAATCCGGTGCGCTCCGCCGGTGCCGGACGGGTTTCCGTCCGTTCTCAGGTCTGCGGAGGTTCAACCGGAAAAGGAGACAAGGCAATGGCATTGCCCGACTTTACCATGCGCCAGCTGCTTGAGGCAGGCGTCCATTTTGGTCACCAGACCCACCGCTGGAACCCGAAGATGAAGCCCTACATCTTTGGCGACCGCAACAACATCCACATCATCGACCTCGCACAGACCGTGCCGATGCTGCAGCGCGCCCTTCAAGTCGTGTCCGACACCGTCGCCCGCAACGGCCGCGTGCTGATGGTCGGCACCAAGCGTCAGGCTTCGGAAATCGTTGCCGACAGCGCCCAGCGTTCGGCGCAGTACTACGTGAACTCGCGCTGGCTCGGCGGCATGCTGACCAACTGGCGCACGATTTCGAACTCGATCCAGCGCCTGCGCAAGCTCGACGAAATCCTCGCCAACGAAGCCCAGGGCTTCACCAAGAAAGAGCGCCTGAACCTCGACCGCGAGCGTGAAAAGCTCGACCGCGCCCTTGGCGGTATTCGCGACATGGGCGGCGTCCCGGACCTGATCGTGATCATCGACACCAACAAGGAAAAGATCGCGATCGAGGAAGCCAAGCGTCTCGGCATTCCGGTCGTCGCTATCGTCGATTCGAACTGCGATCCGGATGAAGTCGACTACCCGATCCCCGGCAATGACGACGCCTCGCGCGCCATCGCGCTTTACTGCGACCTGATTTCGCGCGCCGCCATCGACGGCATCGCCCGTCAGCAGGGCGCTTCGGGCGTTGATCTCGGCGCTGCCGCTGAAGCACCGGCCGAGCCGGCGCTTGAAGAGGCGCCCGCCGAGGAAGCCGCCGCCGAGGAAGCGACCGGCGAAAAGCCCGCCGAGTAAGGCGACCGGCATCAGGTCCGAGTGCCTGATGCGCGACAGGACCTGAAAATGGCGGCGTTATCGGCGCCACCATTGGGTTTCAGGAATTAGGGCGACCTTCAAAACCGGCCGTCCGATACATATTTTCATCGCGCCAGCCGCGCATGCGGCATGGCCGCCAGGGATGATCTTCATCACCCTGTCACAGACACGGGTACACTCCCGACCGGCGCGCCCGACGGCGCCGCCCAGCGAATGGACGAGAGGCAAGTTATGAGCACGATTACGGCAGCAATGGTGAAGGAACTGCGCGAAAAGAGCGGCGCAGGCATGATGGATTGCAAGAAGGCGCTCGCCGAAACCGACGGCGACATGGAAGCCGCCATCGACTGGCTGCGCGCCAAGGGTATCTCCAAGGCTGACAAGAAGTCCGGCCGCACGGCCGCGGAAGGCCTGATCGGCATCGCCGCCGGCGATGCGGAAGCCGTCGTCGTCGAGGTCAACTCGGAAACCGACTTCGTTGCCCGCAACGAAGCCTTCCAGCAGCTCGTCTCCGGCATCGCTGACGTAGCGCTTGGCACCGACGGCTCCGTCGACGCCATTGCCGCCGCGACCTATCCGAAGTCGGGCAAGTCGGTCGCCGACACGATCAAGGATGCGATCGGCACGATCGGCGAGAACATGACGCTGCGCCGCGCGATCAAGCTTTCGGTCGGCAAGGGCGTTGTCGCCACCTACATGCACAATGCCGTCGGCGATGGCCTCGGCAAGCTCGGCGTTCTGGTCGCGCTCGAATCGGACGGCGACAAGGATGCGCTGAACGCGATCGGCCGCCAGGTCGCCATGCATGTCGCCGCGACCAACCCGCTCGCCGTGCGCCCCGAGGAAGTTGATGCCGAGATCGCCGATCGCGAGCGTTCGGTGTTCCTGGAGCAGGCCAAGGAATCCGGCAAGCCTGCCGCCATCGCCGAAAAGATGGTGGAAGGCCGCATGCGCAAGTTCTTCCAGGAAGTGGCGCTGCTTTCCCAGCAGTTCGTCATCAATCCTGACCTGACCGTCGAAGAGGCCGTCAAGGAAGCGGAAAAGGACGTCGGCGCGCCGATCAAGGTTGCCGCCATCGCCCGTCTGGCGCTTGGCGAAGGCGTCGAGAAGGAAGAATCCGACTTTGCGGCGGAAGTTGCCGCCACGGCCAAGGGCTAAGCCCTTCCGTCCGTCTGGTTCATTTTAGGATCAGCCGTTGAAATCCCGGGGGCGCCGCGTGACATTGCGGCGCCCTTCGTGTATCGGGATGGCATTGCTTTTTAAGGGAGTTTGCGGCGTTGACGAAACCGATTTTCAACCGTGTTTTGCTGAAGGTTTCCGGTGAGGCGCTGATGGGCGACCAGGGCTTCGGCATCGATGTCAACGTCGCAGACCGCATCGCTTCTGATATTGCCCAGGTACGTTCCATGGGCGTTGAGATCGGCATCGTCGTCGGCGGCGGCAATATTTTCCGGGGCGTGGCCGTTGCCTCCAAGGGCGGCGAACGCGTTACCGGCGACCACATGGGCATGCTGGGCACCGTGATCAACGCGCTGGCGCTTGCCACCTCGCTGCGCAAGATGCAGGTCGACACCGTGGTGCTGTCGGCGATCGCCATGCCGGAAATCTGTCAGTCGTTTTCCCAGCGCGCCACCCGCAGCCATATGGAAGCGGGCAGGGTGGTGATCTTTGCTGGCGGCACCGGCAATCCGTTCTTCACCACCGATTCCGCTGCTGCGCTTCGCGCGGCGGAAATCGGCGCGGAGGCGATCTTCAAGGGCACGCAGGTTGACGGCATCTATTCCGCCGATCCGAAAAAGGATCCGAACGCCACCCGTTTCGACGCCCTGACCCATCAACAGGTGCTTGAACGCGGGCTGCAGGTGATGGATGTTGCCGCGGTGGCGGTTGCCCGTGAAAATTACATACCGATTATCGTTTTTTCGATTCACGAGCGCGGCGGCTTCGGCCAGATCATGGCCGGCGGCGGCCGCAAGACAATCGTAACAGAAGAATGATCACTTGCTGCCCGCTGTGAGGCATGAGTGACGGGAGACAGATGATGAGCGATCCAACCGACATGAACGACCTGAAGCGCCGCATGGAAGGCGCGATCAACGCCTATATCGGCGACATCACTTCGCTTCGCACCGGGCGGGCGTCTGCCAATATTCTCGATCCGGTGCAGGTTGAAGCCTATGGCTCGAAAGTGCCGCTCAACCAGGTTGCCAACATCACCGTGCCGGAGCCGCGCATGCTGTCGGTCAACGTCTGGGACAAGTCGATGGCAGCCGCTGTTGACCGCGCGATCCGTGAATCCCATCTTGGCCTGAACCCGATCATGGACGGCCAGACGCTCAGAATTCCGCTTCCGGAACTCAACGAGGAGCGTCGCCGTTCTCTGGTCAAGGTCGCCCATGAATATGCCGAAAAGGCGAGGGTGGCGATCCGCCATGTGCGTCGGGACGGCATGGACGGATTGAAGAAGGCGGAAAAGGATGGCGACATCAGCCAGGATGACAGCCGTTCGCTTTCCGAAGACGTTCAAAAATTGACCGATGAGTCAATTTCCAGAATTGATGACTTGCTCGCAGACAAAGAAAAAGAAATCATGCAGGTTTAGTTACCACTCTATTCTTTTAAAGAAGACTCGGTCGCCCTTATGAACAAAATTATAGACCCAGCCATTCCGCGCCATGTCGCAATCATCATGGATGGCAATGGACGCTGGGCACTCGGGCGCGGGCTCGGGCGGCTGTTCGGCCATCGCAAGGGCGTCGAGGCCGTTCGCCGCACGGTGGATGCGGCGCGCGAAAGCGGGATCGGCTATCTGACGCTGTTCGCCTTCTCTTCCGAAAACTGGAAGCGGCCCTCCGATGAAGTCGAAGGCATCATGGAGCTGATTTCGACCTTCATCCATCGCGAGCTCGACAATTACCATCGCCAGAACATGCGTTTCCAGATGATCGGTGAGCGCAGCGGCCTGTCGGCGAAGATATTGAAGGCCCTCGAGGTCGCCGAGGAGCGGACCCGCAACAATACCGGGCTGCATGTCGTCGTCGCCGTCAATTATGGGTCGCGTGCCGAGATTGCCGGCGCTGCCCGCGCACTCGCCCGCCAGGTGGCGGAGGGCAGGCTCGACCCGGATGATATCGATGAGGCCGCCATTGGCGAGCGCCTCGATACCGCCGGCCTGCCGGACCCCGACCTTGTTATCCGCACCAGCGGCGAGCAGCGCCTTTCCAACTTCCTGCTCTGGCAGACGGCCTATTCGGAGCTGGTGTTCCTGCCATGCAACTGGCCGGATTTCAGCCGCGAGATGTTTTTTGAAGCGCTTTCGGAATATGCCCGGCGGAACCGGCGGTTCGGCGCGCTTTCCGCGCCGCAGGCGGCATTGACGGATACCTGATGACCCAGGAACTGAGGCTGCGCATCGTTTCGGGAGCTGTTCTGGCGGCGGTGGTTCTGCTGATCACCTGGGCGGGCGGTTCGCTCTTCAATCTGCTTGCGGTCGCGATCGGCTTTCTGGTTTTTTATGAATGGCTGGAGATGAGCCGGGCGCGCGACGGCCAGGTTAATCGTTCGGTCGGCCGTTGGAGTACGCCGGTGCTTGGCGGCATCGCGGTGATGATCGCCGTTGCCATACTTGTCTTTCTCGAGCTTTTCGGGCTGGCGCTGGCGCTTGCCTGTTTCGGCGCAGCGGCATTCTGGTTCCTCGGGCGCCGCGCGGCGATGCCGTTCTGGTTTGCGGGTGCGGTGATCTATGCCGCGGGCAGCATGATCGCGCTTGCTGCCCTGAGAAATGGCGGTGACGCGGGCCTGTTCGCGATTCTGTTTCTGTTCGCCGTGGTCTGGAGCACCGATATCATGGCCTATTTCGTGGGCCGCGCCCTCGGCGGCCCCAAGCTTGCGCCATCGATATCGCCGGGCAAGACGTGGTCGGGCGCAATCGGCGGGGCAGTCTTCGCCGTCGCGGCGGTCTTTGTGCTGTGCTGGGGCTATGGCGGTTCCCCCTCGATCGCGATCGGCCTTCTCGCGCTTTTCCTATCTGTCTGTAGCCAGGTGGGCGACCTGTTCGAATCGGCGCTGAAGCGGCGCTGCAGGGCCAAGGATTCCAGCCATCTGATTCCCGGCCATGGCGGGGTGATGGATCGCGTGGACGGACTCGTCGCCGCGGCATTCGCGATGTATGTTGTCGTCGTTCTGGTGGCGCTCGCCGGCCATGAGGGTTTTGCGGGCGACATGCTGATGAACTGGAGCGGTCTTGCCGCTCCGATGAATGGAGCCTGACCTTGCAGTTCGCCTTTACCAATGCCCCGGGGATGATCGTCGCCTTTATCGTGGCGATTTCCTTTCTCGTGTTTTTCCACGAGCTCGGGCATTACCTGGTCGGACGCTGGTGCGGCATCCGTGTTCTGGCCTTCTCGATCGGCTTCGGACCCGAGATCGTCGGACGGACGGATCGCCATGGCACCCGCTGGAAGCTGTGCGCCATACCGCTCGGTGGCTATGTCCGGTTTTACGGCGACGAGGATGTCGCAAGCCGCCCGGACTTCAAGGGCCTGGAAACGCTGCCGGAAGAGGAGCGTGCCCGCACGCTGAACGGCGCGGCGCTGTGGAAGCGGGCCGCCACGGTGGCGGCGGGACCGATCGCCAACTTCCTGCTGGCGATCGCGATCTTCGCCGTGATTTTCATGGTCTATGGCCGCGCCGTTTCCGATCCCGTTGTGGGCGAGGTCACGCCGGATAGCCCCGCAGCGGCGGCGGGCGTTCAGCCCGGCGATGTCATGGCGGCGCTCGATGGCCAGCCCATCGATACCTTTGATGCGGTGGTGCGCTATATCAGCGTGCGCCCGGGCGTCCCGGTCGTGCTGACCGTGGAGCGCAACGGGGAACTTGTCGATCTGACGGTTGTGCCGGAGCGGGTGGAGACCGAGGACCGATTCGGCAACGAAATGGAACTCGGTCGTATCGGCGTCGTCGGTACCCGTGATTCGGGTAATTTTCGCGTCGAGCGCTACGGTCCGGTGGCCGCCATCGGCCAGGGCGCGCTGCAGAGCTGGCATATCGTCGTCAGCACGTACGACTATATCGCCAATGTCTTCGCCGGCCGGATGAAGGCCGATCAGATCGGCGGCCCTGTGCGGGTGGCGACGATGGCGGGCCAGATGGCCTCGCTCGGTATTGTCGCATTTGCTAATTTTGCTGCAATTCTTTCGGTTTCGGTTGGCTTGTTCAATCTGTTGCCGGTTCCCATGCTCGATGGCGGGCACCTGATGTTCTACGCGATCGAGGCCGTGCGGGGGCGGCCGCTTTCGGCGCGCGTCCAGGAATTTGCCTTCCGGATCGGCCTTTTCCTGGTGCTGGCGCTGATGGTGTTCGCCACCTGGAACGACACGATCGGGCGGATGGGCTAGACGGATTTTAACCCCTTGACACTATTTGGTTAACCGTGCGCGCGCTCTCATCTTGCCGCAAACGGTTTCTTGTGCAAATGTGGCCTTGCCTTTGGCGTCGGAGATGATAGGAAACCCCTGAGGGAGCATCTCCGTCGTGCTGTTGACGTATTCCGTAGCGTTCGGTTTACCATAAACACAGAAGAACGTGGCGATTTGGTCACGCTTGGGGCGGAAGTTGCATCTGAGGGGCGGCTTTCTATTGCGTGGGGATGCGAAGTCTTTAGAACTTAAATCCACATTGCCGAAAACCGCTTATACCGAGCGATTATAAAGGGTAGATAGTAGCATGGCCGGTTCAAGATTTTTGAACACAGTTTCAGGTGCGGCGCTTTCGTTTGCGGTCGCCGTTTCCGGGGGGGTCGTTGCCGCCGTTGCTGTGCCTGCAGACGCATATGCCGCCGTCGTCAGGAACATCACCGTCAACGGAACCGGTCAGGCCGGCTCCGACGCGATCAAATCCAAACTGACGATCAAGCCCGGCCAGAGCTTCACCGACGCCGATATCAACCAGTCGATCCGCAATCTCTACAGCTCCGGCTACTTCTCCGATGTCAGGATTTCGGTTTCCGGCTCGACGCTGGTCGTGAACGTCACGGAAAACCAGCTCATCAACCAGGTCGTGTTCAACGGCAATCGCAAGGTCTCCGACAAGAAGCTCCAGGGCGTGGTCGAGCTGCATTCGCTTGGTCCCTATAACGAAGCCCAGGCGCAGCTCGATATCCAGCACATCAAGGACGCCTATGCCTCGATCGGCCGTTCCGACGTCGAGGTCTCGATTCAGACGGCGACCGTTCAGGATAACCGCGTCAATGTCGCCTTCGTCATCGATGAAGGCGGTCGCACCAAGACCCGGAAGATCAATTTCGAAGGCAACAACACCTTCGGCGATGCGCGCCTCGCCTCGGTCATCCTGACCAAGCGCTCGACGCCGCTGTCGTTCCTGACGCGCAAGGATATCTACAATCCCGACAAGCTGCGCCAGGACGAGAAGCTGCTGCGCGAGTTCTACAACAATCACGGCTTCCCGGACTACCGTCTTCTGTCGACCGATGTCGTCTACGACGAGACAGACAATTCCTATTCGATCACCTTCAATATCTCCGAGGGCGATCGCTACAGGTTCGGGGATATCGGCGTCGAGACCACGGTCGAGGGCGTCGACATCTCGAACCTGAAGGGCGATATCAAGACCAGGACCGGCAAGATTTACGACGCCGACGACATCCAGAAGACGTCGGAATCGATTGCCGCCTCGGTGTCCTCGCAGGGCTATCCCTTCGCGCAGGTCAATCCGCGCGGCGACCGCAGCTTCACCAATGATACCTATTCGGTGAACTACGAGATCGATCAGGGCATGAAGGCCTATATCGAGCGGATCGATATCGTCGGCAACACCCGCACCCGCGACTATGTCATCCGCCGCGAGTTCGATCTGGCCGAGGGCGATGCCTATAACCGCGAGATGATTGCGCGCACCAAGCGTCGGCTCGAGGCGCTGGGCTATTTCAGCTCGGTCGAGATCAAGACCCTGCCGGGCAGCGCGCCCGACCGCGTGGTGCTTGAGGTCGATGTGGTGGATGAGCCCACCGGCTCGTTCTCGATCGGCGCCGGCTACGACGCGGAAGGCGATTCGCTGGTTCTGGAGCTTTCGGTCCAGGAGCGGAACTTCCTCGGTCGCGGCCAGTATATCCGCGCTTCGGCCGGTCTCGGCGATGACGATTCGCAGATCTACAACTTCAGCTTCACCGAGCCCTTCTTCCTGGGCTATCGACTGGCTGCCGGTTTCGATCTCTATCGCGCGTCGTCCTCGACCCAGGAATACTACAACTATGCCGAAACGGCGGGCGCTATCCGCCTGACCGCGCCGCTCACCGACAACCTCTATTCGACGGTAAAATATTCCTACCAGCAGTTCGAATATGACGGGCAGGGCGACTGGCAGAACCTGAACAATGTGTCGCAGGTTTATCAGGACCTGATCAATGGCAGCCCGTGGGCGGTATCGTCGCTGCAGCAGTCTTTCAACTTCTCTTCGGTCGATAACCGGCAGCTGCCGCGCGAAGGCATTCTGGCGGCGCTGAACAATACGGTGGCCGGTCTTGGCGGCGATTCGCATTATTACAAGCTGGACGGCAAGGCGCGCTGGTATCAGATGATCTCCGATCAGGCCGATATCATCGGCTCAATCACGGCACGCGGCGGCTTCGTCACGCCGTTCGATGATAATCTGAACGTCTTCGACCAGTTCACGATCGGCGGCCAGCAGATTCGCGGCTTCAAGCAGAACGGTATCGGTCCGCGTACCGTCACCACCGGTGACGCACTCGGATCGCAGTACTACGCGACGCTGTCGGCAGAGACCAATTTCCCGCTGCCGGGCATTCCGGAGGATATCAACCTTCGCGGCGCCGCCTATGTCGATGCCGGTTCGGCCTGGGGCAACGCCGTGGAAGTGACCAACACGGCGATTGAGGGCACCGATTTCTCGATCCGCGCTTCGGCCGGCGTTGCGCTGATCTGGAATTCGCCCTTCGGCGACCTCCGGTTCGACTATGCCGTTCCGTTCGCCAAGGAAGACTTCGACGAAACCCAGCGTTTCCGTTTCGGCATCGCCAACACGTTCTGATATCTGTTTCCAGAACTCAAAGCTTAACTGTTCTGGAGAACGGATATGGATCAGAACCAGTTTTTCGGCGCACGGCAGGCGATCCCTCTGGGTGAGCTTGCCGGCCGAATCGGCGCTTCCCTCTCGCAGGCCACCGCCGGCGATCGTCTGGTGGAATCGATCGCGCCGATCTCTCGCGCCGGACCGAAAGACATCTGCTATATACAGTCCAAGAGTTCGGCGGATTATCTGAAGACTTGCCGGGCGGCTGCGATCATTTGCCCCGAAGCGTTGACTTCGTTGCTGCCGGATGGGCTGACGGCGCTTGTATCAGACAATGCGCAGCTTGCCTTTGCTCGCGCCTCGGCGCTGCTGTATCCGGCGGCGATGCGGCCGCAGTCGCTTGTGGGCGATGGCGAGATTTCTCCGCAGGCATCCGTGGACGCCACGGCCGCGCTCGAAGCGGGCGTCGAGGTGTCGCCATTCGCCGTGATTGGCGCGCGCGCCCAGATCGGCGCGGGAAGCCGGATCCTGAGCGGCGCCGTCATCGGCGCGGACGTGAAGATCGGGCGCAATGTGACGATTGGCGCCCAAGTGAGCGTCACCAATGCGCTGATCGGCAACAATGTCATCATCCATACCGGCGCCAGGATCGGCCAGGATGGCTTCGGCTATGCCGGCAGCCCGACAGGAATGGTCAAACTGCCGCAGGTCGGGCGGGTGATCATCCAGGACGATGTCGAAATCGGCGCCAACACCACGATCGACCGCGGCGCGATGGACGATACCGTGATCGGCGAGGGGACCAAGATCGATAATCTTGTTCAGATCGGCCATAACGTGCGGATCGGCCGTCATTGCGGCATTGTAAGCCAGGTGGGTATCGCCGGCAGCACGAAGATCGGCGATGGCGTGATGATCGGCGGGCAGGCAGGCCTCAATGGCCACCTGGAGGTTGGCAGCGGCGTACAGATTGCCGCGCGAAGCGGCGTTCTTTCGTCGATCGCGCCCGGATCGCGCGTCGGCGGCATTCCGGCGCGTCCGATGAAACTCTATCTGCGCGAACTTGCGGAACTGAGCAGACGGGCTCAGACAGGGGGAGATGAGCAAGGTGAATGAGGCTGTGACTGAGACTTTGGAACATATGGAACTTCTGGAGATCATGAAGTTCCTGCCGCATCGCTATCCGTTTCTGCTGGTTGACAGGATTATCGAGATCGAGGGCGACGACAGCGCGGTCGGCGTCAAGAACGTGACGGCGAATGAACCGCATTTCACGGGACATTTTCCGTCCATGCCGATCATGCCCGGCGTGCTTCTTGTGGAGGGCATGGCCCAGACCGCCGGAGCGATCTGCGCGCGCAAGGCCGACGAGGTCGACAATCTGGTATATTTCATGACCATCGATAATGCGCGTTTTCGCAAACCGGTGGTGCCGGGCGACCAGGTGCGCTACAAGGTCGTCAAGCAGAAGCAGCGGCGTCGGGTGTGGAAGTTCCATTGCGAGGCGACGGTCGACGGCCAACTCGTCGCGGAAGCTGATATCGGCGCCATGATGGTGCGCAAGGATGAAGAATGACCAGAATTGCCAGCTCCGCCCGGATCGACCCGAAAGCGGTCGTGGAGGACGGGGCCGTTATCGGTGAAAACGCCGTCATAGGACCTCTGTCCTATGTCGGTCCGGACGTGGTGCTTGGCGATGGCGTCGTCGTGATGCATCACGCCAGCGTCGAGGGCGCGACCCGGCTTGGTCCCGGCTGTCAGGTGTTTCCGATGGCCGTGATCGGCGGCGCGCCGCAGAGCGTGCGTCACGATGCAAGCCAGACGCGGCTCGAGATTGGCAAGAACTGCACCTTTCGAGAGGGCGTCACGGTTAACACCGGCTCCTCCCACGGCGGCGGCATCACGGTCGTCGGCGACAATAACCTGTTTCTGGCCAATTCCCATGTCGGCCATGACTGCCGGATCGGCAATAATGTCATCCTGTCGAACAATGTGATGATCGGCGGCCACGTCGTGGTGCACGACAAGGTTATCCTCAGCGGTGGCGCCGCGATCCATCAGTTTGTCCAGATCGGGCGGCAGGCCTTTGTCGGCGGACTTGCCGGCGTCGTCAACGATGTCATTCCCTATGCAATGATCGTCGACAACCCGGCGATGATGGGCGGGCTCAACGTGGTCGGCATGCAGCGCGCGGGTATCGAGCGCGATGAGATTCATCTGGTCCGCAAGGCCTACAAGACGATCTTCTCCTCGGGCCTGATCCTGGAAAACGCCGAGGCGGCGCGCGCGGAATTCGGCGGCAAAAGCGATGCGGTCGACGAAATGCTGCGTTTCATCCTCGAACGCGATGCCGAGCGCTCGCTGACGACGCCGGGATCCAGGCGGCGCAAGGGCGCGGCGTGAATTCCGCGGCGGTCTCCGCAAAGGAGCCGATTGCGATCATCGCCGGCAACGGTCTGTTGCCCTATTATGTGGCCGAGGCGGCGCGCGAAGCCGGCCATAGCCCGTTCATCGTGCAGCTGCGCGGCGAGGGCGACCATGACTGGTCGGGCTTTGACCATATGGACGCCGATCTCGGTGGCTTCCGACCGGTGGTGATGGCGCTGCGCAAACGCGGGATCGACAAGATCGTGCTGTCCGGCGGGGTCAACAGCCGGCCCGAGCTTTTGAGCCTGCGGCCCACATTTTCCGTGCTCGCTTCCATCCCCGCAATCCTCGCAAATCTGCGCAGCGGCGGGGATGACAAGGTCCTGCGCATGGTGATCGCGCTGTTTGAAAAGCATGGCTTCGAGGTGGTGGCCGCGCAATCGATCGCAGGCGATCTGCTGGCCGAGGCCGGCGCGCTTGGCAGGCACGCGCCGGATCGCGAGGCCGAGGGTGATATCGAGGCCGCCGCGCACGCCGCGCGCACGATCGGCGTGATGGATATCGGGCAGGGCGCCGTCAGCGTCGGCGGACGGGTGGTGGCGCTCGAAGGCGCGGAAGGCACGGACCAGATGCTGCAGCGGGTGGCGGCGCTGCGCCAGTCCGGCCGCATCAGCGCCCGGCGGCGCGGCGTGCTTGTCAAGCTGTGCAAGCCGCAACAGGATCTGCGCGCCGACCTGCCATCGATCGGCGCCAACACGGCGCGACTGGCGGCGGCAGCGGGCTTGGCCGGCATTGTGGTTGAGGCCGGGCGGTCGCTGATACTCGAGCGCGAAGAGACCCTGCGGGCCGCCGATGCAGCCGGTCTGTTTGTCTACGGGCTGGAGCCTGACCTTCGATCATAAGGGAGCGGGATGTGGCTTTGAAAATCGGGATTGTGGCCGGCGAGGTTTCGGGCGACCTACTGGGCGCGAACCTGATCGCGGCGCTGAAGGCGCTTCATGGCGGCCCGGTGGAACTGGTCGGCGTCGGCGGCGACGGCCTTGCCGGCGAGGGCTTGGAATCACTGTTCGACTACAGCGAATTGTCGATCATGGGGTTCACCCAGGTGATCGCCCGCCTGCCGCAATTGCTGCGACGCATCCGCCAGACCGCCGATGCGCTGATCGCGGCGAAACCGGATATCATCGTCATCATTGACAGCCCGGATTTCACCCACCGCGTGGCGAGGCGCGTGCGCGCCGCAGCACCCGATATCCCGATCGTCGACTATGTCTGCCCGAGCGTCTGGGCCTGGAAGGAATATCGCGCGCGTGACATGCTCGCCTATGTCGACCATGTGCTGGCCGTGCTGCCCTTCGAGCCGGCGGCGATGGAGCGGCTCGGCGGCCCGCCGACCACCTTTGTCGGCCATCGGCTGACCGGGGAGCCGGGCGTGCTCGAAGCGCGCCGCCAGAACCGTCTGGAGCGCGCACGGTCGAAGCCAACCATCATGCTGCTGCCGGGCTCACGCAAGTCCGAGATCAACGCGCTGGCACCGATATTTCGCGATGTCGCCGCGACGTTCGCGGCGCGCAATGACGGGTGTCGCATTATCCTGCCGACGGTGACGCGGCGGGAGCAGCAGGTGCGCGCGGCCATCGCCGACTGGCCGGTGCAGCCGGAACTCTTCGTCGGCGAGGAGGCCAAGTGGCAGGCCTTCGCCATGGCCGATGCCGCGGTCGCCGCCTCGGGCACGGTGGTGCTGGAACTGGCGCTTTCGGGCATTCCCGCCGTTTCCGCCTACAAGGCGGATTTCATCGGCCGCTTCATGCTGAACAAGATCACCGTCTGGTCGGCGTCGCTGCCCAACCTGGTCGCCGATGCGCCGCTGGTGCCGGAATATTTCAACGACACGATCCGCGCCGGCGCGCTGGCGCGCTGGATGGAGCTTTTGACGAAGGACAGCTACCAGCGGCGCGGCATGATGGAAGGCTTCGAGCGGGTCATCGCGCTGATGCAGACCGAGGTCCCGCCCGGCGAGCGCGCGGCGGCCATCGTTCTGGATGTTCTGGCGGAGAAGGGCCCTGCGAAGTAGACCGTCCGGCAGCGTCTGCTTCCCACTGGATACAGAAAAGGCCGGTCGCTGGACCGGCCTTTTGTCGTTTCGCCAAGCCTTGATCAGCGCTTGGAGATGTCCACGAAATCGCGTTCCGGGGCGCCGGTGTAGAGCTGGCGCGGGCGGCCGATGCGCTGTTCCGGATCCTCGATCATTTCCGCCCACTGCGCGATCCAGCCGACGGTGCGCGCGAGCGCGAACAGCACGGTGAACATGGTGGTGGGGAAGCCCAAGGCCTTCAGCGTGATGCCGGAATAGAAGTCGATGTTCGGATAGAGCTTCTTCTCGATGAAATACTCATCCGTCAGCGCGATCTTTTCCAGCTCCATCGCGACGTCCAGCAGCGGATCGTCCTTGATGCCGAGTTCCTTGAGAACTTCATGGCAGGTCTTCTGCATGATCTTGGCGCGCGGATCGTAGTTCTTGTAGACGCGGTGACCGAAGCCCATCAGGCGGAAGGGATCATCGCGGTCCTTGGCGCGGTTGATATATTCCGGGATGCGATCGACCGAGCCGATCTCCTGCAGCATGTTGAGCGCCGCCTCGTTGGCGCCGCCATGGGCGGGCCCCCACAGGCAGGCGATGCCGGCTGCGATGCAGGCGAACGGATTGGCGCCAGACGAACCGGCCAGACGCACGGTCGAGGTCGAGGCGTTCTGCTCGTGATCGGCATGCAGGATGAAGATGCGGTCGAGCGCGCGCGAAAGGATCGGGTTGACCTTGTACTCCTCGCACGGCGTGGCGAAGCACATATGCAGGAAGTTGGCGGCATAGCCGAGGTCGTTGCGCGGATACACGAAGGGCTCGCCGACATGGTATTTATAGGCCATGGCCGCGATCGTCGGGATCTTGGCGATCATGCGGATGCTGGCGATCTCGCGCTTGTAGGGATCGGAGATGTCGATCGAGTCGTGGTAGAAGGCAGACATGGCTCCAACGGCGCCGCAGATGATGGCCATGGGATGGGCATCACGGCGGAAACCGCTAAAGAGCCTCGTGAGTTGATCGTGAATCATCGTGTGATGGGTCACGCGGAAGTCGAAATCCTTCTTCTGCGTGGCCGTCGGCAGTTCGCCGAACAGCAGCAGATAGCAGACTTCCAGGAAGTCGGCGTTTTCGGCCAGCTGATCGATCGGGTAGCCGCGGTGCAGCAGAATGCCGTTATCGCCATCGATATAGGTGATCTTGGATTTGCACGAGGCCGTCGAGGTGAAACCCGGATCGTAGGTGAACATGCCCGACTGCTTGTAGAGCGAAGCGATGTCGATGACTTTCGGGCCGAATGTGCCTTCTTCCACCGACAGCTCAAGTTCCTTGCCGTCGAGTTGCAGTTTTCCAGTTTCCGTCATCCTGTCCTCCAAATTTCCGGCGCGAATACGCTGTCGAAGCCAATCGGGATTTTCATTAGCTATAGGATTGGCAAGATGTTGCCAAGCCGACGAAGCCGCGCGGCGGGTGATGAGTAATATCTGCGTTTAGCAAGTTTTACGGGGTTTAGAAAAGGAAAATTTTGCTTCTGCCGCCAGCGCTTGCATTGCAATCGATTAGCATTGGCCACAACATGTAAAAGTTGTAGGGCGGCGGTTTCGGATGCGCGGGAGCGGGACAGGCACGAGCGAGATAGACAAGGCGACGGGCTTGCGCGCCGGAGCCGACCGGCTTCGCGCGCCCTTCAGAAGGCGCCAACCGCAAGGCGAGCGCGAGGCCGGCTTTGGCAGGCGCGACGCGGGCCGGGCAGGGCGGTTCGATATTGCCGCCTTGTGGCGCGTAGAGCAGGCGTTCGGCCGGCCGTTTCTCATGGTCCCGGTGGCGCTGGCAGCCGGTATAGGCTGGTGGTTCTCGCTCGACGAGAGCCCGTCTTCGCTGGGCCTTGGCATCTATTGCGGTCTGGCGGTGTTCGCGGCCGTCTTGCTGCGCAACGGCAGAGGCCTGCTGCCCGTTGCCAGCGCCTGCATCGCGCTGTTCCTCTGCGGCGCGCTGCTTGCGGCGCTGGAGACGGCGCGGCGGGCCACGGTGATGCTCGATTCGCCGGTCACCACCCATATTACCGGCGTGGTCGAAAGCCGCGAGCCGACGGAAACCGGCTGGCGCTATGTTGTGCGGGTGACGGCGACGGACGACCCCGTGATCCATCGTCCGCCCGAACGCGTCACGCTTGTCGCCCGCGGCAATTTGCCGCCTGTCGGTATCGGTCACGCCATTCAGGGGCTTGGCCGGTTGCTGCCGCCTTCCGCCCCGGTCATGCCCGGCCTGGTTGATTTCGGGTTTCTCTCCTATTTTGACGGCATCGGTGCGGTGGGTTTTTTCTATGGGCCGCCGAGTGATGCCGGCCTCGCGCCCGCGCCGGGGCTCAGCGCAAGGGCGGGTTTTGCGATCGAGCGGATACGCGATGGCATTGCGGGTCGCATTCGGGCCGTGCTTGCGGGCGACACCGGTGCCTTTGCCAATGCGATCATCACCGGCGAGCGACGGGCGCTGAGCGACGACATGCTGGATGTGCTCCGCAATGCCGGTCTTGCCCATATCATCGCCATTTCCGGCCTGCACATGGCGCTGGCCGCCGGCATCTTCTTCTCCAGCCTCAGGCTGTTGCTGGCGCTGTCGCCGCGCGCCGCCGAGGCGGTTTCGACGAAGAAGATCGCGGCGGCCGCGGCGATTGCGGCGGCACTGTTCTATCTCTTGATCTCGGGCATGCAGGTGTCCGCCGAACGAGCCTTCATCATGCTGGCCGTCATGCTGGCGGCGGCGATTTTCGACCGTCCGGCGATCAGCCTGCGCAATGTGGCGCTGGCCGCGCTCGTGATCCTGATCGTGACCCCCGCCGAAGTGGTGGGGCCGGGCATGCAGATGTCCTTTGCCGCCACGCTGGCGCTGATCGCGGGCTACGGCGCATGGCAGCGCCGGCCCGCACAAGGATTTCGCCAAAGCCGCGGGCCGCTCCGCTGGCTCTGGATCGCTGCCTCCGGTATCGTGCTCACCGCGCTGATCGGGGGATTGTCGACGACGCCGTTCGCCATCCATCATTTTTCGCGTATCGCGGGCTACGGGCTGCTTGGCAATCTGCTCGCCATGCCGGTGGTCACCTTCGTCGTCATGCCCGCCGGGCTTTTATCGCTCATCGCCATGCCGCTCAATCTCCACGCGCCGTTTCTGGTCGTCATGGGCTGGGGGCTTGATTGGGTCATGCAGGCCGTGACTTGGGTCGATAGCCTCGGCGGCGCGTTCACCACCGGCCGTGCCCCGGAGGGGTTTCTGCTGCTGTTTCTCGCCGGCTTCCTGCCGCTCGTGTTGTTGCGCACGCGTCTGCGTCTCCTCGGTGTGATCCCGATAGCGGTTTCCTTCGCGCTGATCTCTTGGCCGCGCGAGCCTCCGCCGCCGCAAATCCTGGTGGCTGGCGATGGCGATCTCGTGGCGATCGTCACCGGCGATGTCGCGGCGCTCACCACGAAGCGGCCGCCATCCTTCGTGTTCGAGCAGTGGGAAACGGCGCTCACGCTCGCGGAGTCGCTGCCGCCTGTTGAGGAAAGCGTACTGGTGCTGAACGAGGAAGATCGTTTCGCGCGGCTCGAAGCAGCGGATATGGCGAGCGCCGCGCGGGCGCTCAGCGAAACGATCACCGAAGCCGGCCGGATGCCCGGCACCTTCCGCTGCAAGAAAGATGCATGGTGCTATGCGACCATGATGGGCCTCAGGATCATGACGGTCGACCGGCCGGCCTTTGCCGGCCTTGCCTGCGACAATGCCGATATCGTCGTCAGCCGTTACCGCCCCGGATTCCAGACCTGCCGTTCCGGCGCATACCTCGTCACGCCAGCAATGCGTCGCCAGCACGGCGCCTTTCAATTCACGCTGCCGCCGGCCGACCGTCGCGATATGGACGACGGCGACATACGGCGCTCGGTCGCGGAGCCGGGCAGGGTCGGCGAACCCGATCAGCAGGCAGGCAATGCCAATCCGTTGCCGGGAGGCATCGCGGATGCGAAGGCGCAACCACTCCCGTCAGCGCCCATAAAACCATCCTGCGGCCCCATGACGATCTCAGTCAGCACATCGGTCAGAGCACTGACCCGCCCGTGGAACAGGCACCGGCTTTATGACTGGCGCTCCGGCGAATACCTGCCGGTCATCTCGGTTCCTGAGACGCTCACCTTCAGTGGTAACGACGGATCAGGCCGACCAGCTTGCCCTGAACCTTGACCTGGTTTGCCGAAAAGATACGGGTCTCGTAGGCCGGGTTGGCCGCTTCCAGCGCGATCGACGCGCCCTTGCGGCGGAACCGCTTCAGCGTCGCTTCCTCGTCATTGACGAGCGCCACCACGATATCGCCGGGCGAGGCGGTGGCGATATTGCGGATGATCACCGTGTCGCCGTCGAAAATCCCGGCCTCGATCATCGAATCGCCCTGCACCTCCAGCGCGTAATGTTCGCCCGCGCCCAGCATTTCCGCCGGCACGCTGATCTGGTGGGTGTTTTCCTGGATCGCGGAGATCGGCACGCCGGCGGCGATCCGGCCCATGACCGGAATACCCGCCGAACCGCTGTCATTGGCGCTGGCCGGCGCCTTCGGCTCTTCCTGTTTCTTGCCGAGCGAGCCCTCGATCACGCTGGGCGAGAAGCCCCGGCGCGGCTGCTGGCCGATCGCGCTGTCCGGCATGCGCAGGATTTCGAGCGCGCGGGCCCGGTTGGGAAGCCGGCGAATGAAGCCGCGTTCCTCCAGCGCCGTGATCAGCCGGTGAATGCCGGACTTCGAGGCGAGGTCCAGCGCCTCCTTCATTTCATCGAAGGACGGCGGAATACCGGTCTCTTTCATCCGTTCGTGAATGAAATACAGCAATTCCTGTTGTTTGCGTGTCAGCATTTCCTGCCCCTGGCCCTTCGAAACAAATCCAGAACGAATATACATGTTCTCACTGTGTTCCGCAAGTCCGGGAAAGTTCCGGCAATCAAGGGGCTTTGCGCCGCCAATGCGGGGCGGGAGGCGAATCGACAAAGCGGCGAGTAGTCTGGTCTCATGGGACACTCCATGCCGGCTGTCGCCCAGATAGAACTGGCGGGCGGCTTGCCAATTCAAATGCCGCGGGCGATAAACCCGCGAGTGTGACCGGGCCACTGGATCGAGCTGGAGTGAGACATGAAAATCGCGGTTGCCGGTATCGGCTATGTCGGGCTTTCGAACGCGGTGCT